>CAJWJQ010000007.1:0-34289 GCA_913041905.1 uncultured Gammaproteobacteria bacterium | reverse complement strand
TGAAAGAATCTCTAACAATCATATGGTCGTTTTCTAACAAATCCTCTATTGTTAAAGACTTTTTATTAGATTTAGTAGCCAAATATTTTTTTACTAATTTACAAAGAAGTTCGTAAAGATTTAGCGCTTGTTTCTTTGATAAATTAGTAATTGACGTAATGTTAATTATGTCTCTTTGCGATAACTTTGTGAGTTTTTTAGGAATAAAGTTCAGCATTGACCTTACATCTTTATTAAGTTTATTAAGTTTTTGTGGTGTTAAAATATTTTTAGTTTCAAAAATCTTAAAATTATAGTTTTCACATCTGATTAATTTAAATAATTTAGACCATATGTCAATAAATAAGCTAGAATCGCTTTGTCTAAACACATCTAATCGTTTGTTTCTATCTGGAACCAGGTTATTTTCTAGCATATACAACGATGATCTCTCGTTGAGTATATTGGATTTTGTTCCCAAAACGATTTTTATAATGTCATCCAAAACCCCATATAAATCATTATCTACTAAATAACCATCAAGCCCATTACCTTTGTTTGGATGGTAATTTGTTGATACGTGCGCTCTGTACATGCGAAGGCTGTCAATAATAGTTTTTCTAATAATCCATTTTTGCAATGTAATATATATTCTTTTTGATAATACCCCAGAAATGTTAATTATTATCGATAAATCGTCATCATTTGTTTTGCCCATCTTGTGTTTTACATTCAGAAAACTCAACTCTTCTGTTGAATAGTTGTAGGAAAATTTTTCAAAACATTTGTCTATCCTGTCAAATTCACCGCGAATAAAGGATGATTTAGTTAACATTTTTTTATCCCTGCGTTAATATCTTTTTAAATACTTTCTTGATGTCTTTTGATAAAATCCACAATGCTGTATTTAATTTCAACACATATATTTCTATCATCAATGTAGTTTCTGGTTTCATAATAATTCCTCCATCAATAACTAAAATGATAATTTATGTTTTATGATTAAATTTGATATGTATCAAATATTATTAAGAATTGATATAAGTCAGTTTTTTAAAATATTGATTAAGATCATAGAATCTTTAGCGGTTTAGGTTTTTCTTCCTGTGTTTCCATGGTTCTAAAGGATAATTGTCTTTCCATAGTCCTAACCTATGTTTTTTTGCATAATTTTCAAGATTCATTAGGTAGTCATTTTTTCTATATTTCGTATAAACCCAAGCGTTTCCACTTTTTATAAGTTTTGCGTTTATATATATGGCAACATTATCATCATAAATAAAAATATCTCCAATATCTCTTCCATACCTACCCTTCTTTTCTACGTCAACAATTACAGTCTTGCCGAGCGTATTATCTTTAAGAAATTTTGTAGATTCTTTTCCAAATGATTGTTTTGCCTCAGGGGCATCAACATACCTAAGACGGACTCTTTTTATAACACCATCATCCAATTTTACATCAAGCGTATCTCCATCGACTACCTTGATAACTATTCCTTGATATTCATTTGCATGAATAGGTGTAATTATAATAAAAAGTAATACTGCTAATGAGTATTGAACAATGAGTCTCATAAATTAGAGATAAAATCATTAATTTCTAGTCCAAAAGTCTCTATATCAACTAGAAATGAATCGTGTCCTTGAATGCAATTTAACTCTTTATATTGTACTTTTGTGCCCGCTTGTGACAAACCTTCGGCAATTTCTTTTTGCTGCTGCAAAGGAAACAATGTGTCTGAGGCAACTCCTAAAACAAGAGCTTTTTCTAATTTTGTTTTTGATAAAGAGTCTAATGTTGATTTTCCGTGCAACGCTATATCAAACCAATCCATTGCTCTAGAAAGATATAAATAACAATTAGCATCAAAAACATTTTGAAATTTTATAGCTTGATGTTCTAAGTACGCCTCTATTTCATACTCAAAACTTGTATTATCAACCCCAAATGTATTTTGATTTAATTCATCGCTAGTTGTTTTTTTTCTACCAAAGCGTTGTGACCACTCAAGCGCAGATCTATAAGAAGTCATTCCTATTTTTCTAGCAATACGAACACCATTTAGTGGCGGGTTTTCATATGAGTAAAATCCGTTATTCCATAAAGGGTCTTTCCTTATAATTTCTCTTTGCAATGACCTTATGGCAATGGCGTAAGGTGAAGCTTGGGTAGTTGTAGAAATTAACAAAATATTTTCTACAACTTTATTATAAAGAACAGCAAAAGAAATTGCATTCATTCCTCCCAGTGAAGGGCCTATCAGTAATTTAATCCTTTTAATATCAAGCTTATTCAACAATAAATTCGAAGCTTTAGACATATCCTCAACAGTTAATTCAGGGAACGCAAGCCTGTATGGTTTTCCTGTTTTTTTATTTATTGACACAGGGCTTGTTGAACCAAAACAACTCCCTAGTGTGTTTATGCATATAACGTAATTATGAGTAGTGTCTATTGGGCTCCCTTCTCCTACCATAGATTCCCACCAGCCAGCTGAATTATTGTGTTCTGAAGAAGTAACGTGGGAGCTTGCAGATAACCCGGTAAAAATTACTATTACATTTGATTTGTTTTTATTTAATGTGCCCCATGTTTCATAAGCCATAGACACTTCATCCAAATGACCTCCTCTTTGAAAGTCAAAAGAGTCTGACACTTGCTCAATTATTGCTGAATTATCATGCTTAAATATGGGCACAACCTTGTTATCTTCGCTTTTTTTCATATAGGGATGTTATTATAATTCCTTCTGCAAGACAATTAATAAGTCATCGTAAAATAACTTTTTATTAACATTAGATTTAATTTCTCCACGCTTTTTAGTCAAGAAATTAATTATCTTCATAGCTTTTGGTGAAGATATAGATATTTTATTATGTAATTTATTGTATATATCAGTCACCTGACTATTAGATTTTAAATACGGTCCTTTCATCAAAAGTGAAAATAAATATATTAAATAATCTATATACAAAGAACCTCTCTTCGACCATTCTTCCGAATAAGAAAGGGGGTTTTTCTTGTTATTAAATATCATGGCAATCTCATCTTCTGAGTCCTTAAAACATGAAATATAATCATATTCTGCGATAACATTTTCTAACTTTGGGTTTTTCGATATAAAAAAACTATAAAGAGAATTATATTTACCCTCTATTGTATTCGCGCTGTATGGGAATAAATGACATCTACTAATAATAGTATCTCTTATATTAGAAATTTCAGAGGAAAGTAGAAAGAAAATAGACGGAGACTCGGTTTCTTCAAGTGTTTTCAGTAGTGCTGCGGAAGATTCTTTATTAAGGTAATTACAATTATTAATAATTATAATTTTATGTCTTTCTGTGGGAGAAAACTGAGTAAATTCAATTAATTTCCTAATTTGATCAATAGAAATTTCGCTCCCTACTCTATATGAATCAAAAGAATCTTCAAAGCCATATTCATACAATAATCTTTCTTTATTATCTATGGATCTAATAATTTTTCCAGATTTGTCATACAAAGGCAACGAAAGATAATAAAAATCTGGGTGGGTGAAAAAATCTGTTATTGCGATATTATTTTTTTTAAAGTATTTATTTAAAATATTTATTATAAAATCAAATTTTCCTAATCCATTTTTTCCATGAACGATTATATTATAATTTCTTTTTTCTAAATTATATTGTTTAAAAAATAAATCAGTATGTCTTTCTAGGTTATTCATTAATAATTTTATCAATCTCTTCGCGAATTAAATTTTCTGCAACCTCTTTCTTGTTATCTGTTCTTATTATTGTAACCTTTGAATTATCTTTAAAAATTTTGTGATAAGAATCTCTCACAGCTACTAAAAACTCTTCCCCTTGTTGTTCAAATTTATCAGTAGACTCTCTTCTATTTATTCTTTGCAGACAAGAACTTATCTCTGAATCAAGAAAAAAAATTTTAGAAATATCTTTCGAAAAATATGAATCCAAAGTATTGTGCAAACTAATAACCTGATCATTTTTTTGAACCATTCCTTGGTAAACCAATGTTGAATAATGGAATCTATCACAAATAACATACTCACCTTTATTTAGAGCTTCTAATATTATTGTATTGTAGTTTACTATTCTTGAGGAATAAAACAGAAGAGCTTCAGATATTGCATCTAATTTAGAGTTAGAGTCTAAAAGAATCTCTCGTATTTTCTCGCCTAAAGGAGTTCCGCCAGGCTCCCTAGTTATGATATGACTGATATCTTTTGATTTAAGATAATTTGAAGCAAAAGTAATATGAGTTGTTTTCCCAGTACCTTCATTTCCCTCAAATACAATAAATTTTCCTTTTTTCATTGTTATTTATATATAAAGTTATTAAAAACATTATATAACATATCTGCTTTAGAGAATTTCTTTTTTTGTATGCTGTCGATAAAAACCAAGCCTTTTATGGTGTTAACTTTAAAACAATAGTCATAATAATTTATAGTAGCTAATGGTATTTTTTTAATATATATTTTATATTTCTTGTTTTTTAAATAATTTATAATTATATTTCTCATTACCCCATCTATTCCGCAATCGTCTAATTGAGGAGTATAAAATAACAACTTACTCTTACTTTTCTTAACAAAAAAAATATTTGATGCTAATGTTTCGATAATTAAGCCGTTGTTTGTCACTAAAAGATCGTTAAATTTATTATTTTTGTTTAATTCGTTAGCAATTAATGCTTGGTCAATTCTATTCATGTGTTTAATTCTTGAAAGATATTTATTTTCCTTAATTTTATATTGAGAAATTCCTAGATTCATTGGAGAGACGGGTTGCCTTTCTTTTTTATCATTATTTATTTTAATAAAATATATATTTGGTGTAGTAGAGTTAAGAATCTCATAGCCAAAACTTCCAGATCCTCTGGTTAAAATTATTTTTATAATGCAATTATTATTTTTTCCTATACATTTTTTTATATTATTTTTTATTAATAATGATGGAGGTTTATTTATATTTAACTTTAAACATCCTTCGTGCAGCCTTCGTATGTGATCTTTTAAGTAAAGTGGGGATGAATTTTTTACAAGTATAGTTTCAAATAACCCATCTCCATAATTAAAGCCTCTGTCAAATATTGAAACTGTTTTTTTGTTAATGAATATATTAAATTTAGAATTATTCATTCTAATATTTAATCATATTTGGAAAAGATAAGTGAGCCATTAGTTCCGCCAAACCCAAAGGAATTACTTAATGCAATATTTATATCAGCGTCTTTGCTCGATTTAGTATTAAAATCTAAATCACATTCAGGGTCTTGGTTTTCAACATTGATTGTTGGGTGTATTTGTTGATTCTTAAGAGATAAAACTGTAACCAATGCTTCGACGCCACCAGCTGCTCCCAATAAGTGTCCTATCATAGACTTCGTTGAATTTATAATTAGGTTTTTTGAATGTTCTTTAAATAATGATTTAATTGCCCTGACCTCAACTACATCTCCTGCTGGTGTTGATGTACCATGTGCATTTATATAGTTAATATCTTGAGGTTTTATTCCGGCATCGTTAATAGCATTATTCATACATCGTTTTGCTCCATCACCATCTTCAGATGGTAACGTCATATGGAAAGCATCAGCACTCATTCCATAACCTATAATTTCTCCATATATATCCGCTCCTCTTTGCTTTGCATGCTCTAGTTCTTCTAATACTAAAACTCCTGCGCCGTCCCCAAGAACAAAACCATCTCTATCAATATCCCAGGGTCTGCTGGCTTTCTCAGGATTATCATTTCTTGTGGACAAGGCTCTTGCTGCTGCAAATCCACCTATTCCTAAAGGGCTTGCAGCCATTTCGGCTCCTCCACATATCATTACATCAGCGTGTGAATATTGAATTTGCCTAAACCCTTCTCCAATATTGTGAGTGCCTGTTGTACATGCGGTTACAATAGATAAATTAGGTCCTTTAAAACCATATTTAATAGACAAATTACCTGAAATCATATTTATAATAGTTGCTGGCACAAAAAATGGAGATATTCTTCTTGGGCCAGATTTAATATAAGTGTCATGCGTTTGTTCTATACTGGGCAAGCCACCTATACCAGAGCCTATAGAAACTCCGACCTTATTATGATCAAAGGTTGTGTTTAAAAGATTTGAATCATTAACCGCATCTATTCCAGCTGCTAAGCCATATTGCATGAATAAATCATATTTTCTTTTTTCTTTAGAGTCGAAATACTTTTCAGAATCAAAGTTTTTAATAGATGCTGAAAATTTTACAGACATTGCAGATGCATCAAAATGAGTTATATTTGATACTCCAGATTTACCAGACAATAAAGAAGACCACAATTCATCTATACTATTGCCAAGAGGAGTTATGCATCCTAGCCCTGTTACTACTACTCTTCTTTTTGTCATTATTGATATTATTTAAGAGTGTTATTTATATAATCTATTGCTTCTTGAACGGTTGTTATTTTCTCTGCTTCTTCATCAGGAATTTCTGTTTCAAACTCCTCTTCTAATGCCATTACAAGTTCCACGGTATCAAGAGAGTCTGCGCCAAGATCATCTATGAATTTTGACTCATTTTTAACATCTTCTTCTTTAACCCCTAACTGCTTAACAACAATGCTTGTTACTCTCTCATCTATATTGCTCATTTATTTAACTCCTTATGACAATTTATGTTTTTTAATTAATACTGACAAATTTATAATATTCTACAAGAAATTTGATTTGTTTTACATATATAACCCACCATTGACATTAATATTTTCTCCAGTTATATATGACGCGTCTGATGAAGCTATAAAATTAACCACCTTTGCTAATTCATCTGCGCTTCCCATACGCGACAAAGGTATTGAGTCAATTAAAGCTTTCTTTTGATCTTCTTTTAATTTACTAGTCATGTCTGTTTCTATAAACCCTGGTGATATAGAATTAACTGTAATATTTCTGCTTGCAACCTCTTTAGCTAGAGATTTTGTAAAACCATAAATTGCAGCTTTGGTTGATGAATAATTTGTTTGTCCAGCATTCCCGCTTAAGCCCACGACAGAACTTATATTAATAATCCTCCCAAATCTTAGTTTCATCATATCTTTGATAAATTCTTTTGTAACTTTATAAATAGAGTTAAGGTTAGTTTCGATTACGTCCGACCACTCCTCATTAGACATCCTTAGCAAAAGATTATCCATAGTAATTCCAGCATTATTTACTAAAATAGTTACTGACCCATAAGTTTCTTTTATTATTTTGTTTGCCTTGCTTATATCATCTTGTGATTTCACATCCAATACTAAGCCGCAGCCTTTATCTTTGTCTCCTATCAATTCATTTATCACTTTAACGCCTGCTTCGCTTCGTGATGTACCTATTACGATACACCCTGACTCAGACAAAGTTTTTAGTATTGCCATTCCAATACCTCTGTTTGCTCCAGTAATTAATGCTATTTGTTTATCGCTCACTTTGTATTAAACCTGCAGCTTCTTCTATTTTTTGAGCATCGGATATTGAAATAACCGGCGCGTCCTTAATAATTCTTTTATTTAAACCTGATAAGACGTTACCAGGACCAATCTCAACAAATATATCTACATTCAAATTACTAATGTTTTCGATTGATTTAGCCCATAATACAGGGCTATGAACCTGTGTACATAATGAATCGATTATATCATTATTTGTAGTTTTTGACGAAGCATCAACATTGTGTATTACGGGAAATATTTTTTCATTAAAATCTATATTTTTCAATATTTTATGTAAATTACTTGAGCAATCTTTCATCATAGAAGTGTGAGCAGCAACACTAACTGGCAAGGTTTTTACAAGCTTAGCTCCCGAGGCTTTGAATTTCTCCGCTGAAGACTCTATTAAATCTAAATCTCCTGCAACCACTGTTTGAGAGTTTGAGTTAAAATTTACCGCCCCTATTATATATTTATCGTTAGATAATTCTTGGCAAATTTGAACAATTTTATCAGATTCAAGACCAATAATTGCAGCCATTCCTCCTTTTCTATCCCCCATAGCGTCAGACATTAGCTTTGCTCTTTCAGATACTAAAAGCAGGCATTCTTTGAAGGGAAGCAAATTACTGGCAACCAAAGCGCTATACTCACCTAAACTGTGTCCAGCGGCACAAACTGGGGTTTCTTTACACGCTTCTTTCCAAACTCTCCACATGGCAATTGAAACTGAAACTATAATAGGTTGAGTAAATATAGTGTTATTTAGTCTTGTTTTATCCTTTACGACGTCTGTAATGTTGTAGCCTAATACGTCAGATGCTTCATCAATAGTTTCTTTAAAGATTTTATTATCTACATAAGATGTGAGCATATCTTGATTTTGTGATCCTTGACCAGGAAACAATACAGCATATGATTTCATGTCTTAGTTTTTATATAATCTTGATAACTATATAATCCTGGCTTTTGTATTTGGAGCCAAATGGCAGTTGCAATCGCTCCATTTGCAAATATTGATCTATTTTTTGCAATATGAGTCAGAGATACGCTGTCTGATTCACCTTGAAAGATTACTTCATGTGTTCCTATTTCGGTATCTTCTCTTTTTGATTCAAAAGTTATTGGACAGTTATTAGAATTAATATCTCCTAATTCAATACCCTGTGCATCGCATATCACTTGCGCCATCTTGATTGCTGTCCCTGATGGAGAATCTATTTTATTTTTATGATGTACTTCTTCTATTTTAACCTTATAGTTTTTTAACGATCTTGCAATCATTGATAATGCTGACAAACTAACATTCACCCCTATGCTCATGTTTGGAGCTAACAATATTGGAATAGTTTGAGAGGCGTCTTTAATATTATTTAATTGCTCATTATTATATCCTGTTGTTCCTATAACAATTGGTTTGTTTATGGTTACACAATTATAAATTGTTTCTATCGAGGGTATTGGTAAAGTAAAATCTATTACGACATCAAATAAATCTTTTGACGATGTTAAGTCAGATGTAAGAATTACCCCATCTGTTTTTTTATTCAATATTTTTTCTTCTACATCGCAACCTACAGTAATTTTTAAATTTTTAAAATTAGCAGACTCTTCATAGATTGCGGTACCCATTCTGCCACAATACCCATTAATAGCTATATTAGTTTTCATATTAAATTACTCAAAAAAATCTTTAATTCCATCTATCCACCTTCTTTGTTTAGGGCTATGTTTAGATTTACTTTTCCCAAACGAATTATCAAGTTGCCTCATTAAATCTTCTTGCTCTTTTGTAAGATTTACCGGTGTTTCAACATTTATTCTGCAATATAAATCTCCAGCTGAGTTTGATCTAACGGATGTTACTCCTTTGTTTTTGATTCTAAATGTTTTTCCTGATTGAGTGCCTTTAGGAATTTTTAATTCAACCTTCCCATTTAAAGTGGGGACAATTACTTTATCGCCTAATACTGCGGAAGTAAAGTTTATTGGAATTTCACATAGCAAATCACTTCCCTCTCTTTGAAAAATATTATGGGGTTTAACATGAACTGATACATATAAATCACCAGGAATTGAACCTGGTCCGCCAGCCTCTCCTTCTCCGCTCAATCTAATTTGATTGCCGGTATCAACGCCAGCTGGTATTTTAACCGACAAGTTTTTGGTTTTTTTAAATCTACCTGCTCCACTACAACTATTACAAGGTTTATCAATTACTCTACCCTGACCAGAACACTTTGGACATGTTTGTTGAACTGAGAAAAAACCCTGAGACATTCTAATTTGCCCTGCTCCTTTGCATTGTGGGCAATCTGAATATGCGTTTCCATCATGTGCTCCTGTTCCATTACAGTTATTACATGACACAAGCGTTGGTATTTTCATCTTAACTTGTTTTCCAGCTATAGCATCTTCAAGCGACATCTCTATTTGATACTCTAAGTCTCTTCCTCTGTGAGATCTTGCAGACCTTGATCCACCCCCTCCAAAGATATCTCCAAAGATATCTCCAAAGATATCGTTAAAGTTTTCTCCACTATAAGAGTAACCTCCGCCTTGGCCAAATCTAGAATTCATTCCATCGTGACCAAATTGATTGTAAGTTTGTCTTTTAGTGGAGTCACTTAGAACTTCATAAGCTTCTGATAATTCTTTGAACTTTTCTTCTGATTCTTTGTTTCCTTGATTTCTATCAGGGTGATGCTTCATAGCAAGCTTTTTATATGCTTTTTTTATTTCAGCATCAGATGCATCTCGGCTAACGCCAAGAGTTTGGTAGTAATCAGCTTTAGACATTATTTAGTTTGCCTTTTTAGTATCCTCTTTATTATCCTCTTTTACTTCAGTAAAATCAGCATCCACTACATTGTCTTTAGGTTTTGATGCGTCATCCTGCGCATCAGGACTACCTTCTTGTTGTTTAGAAGCTGCTTCTTCTTTGTATGCTTGTTCAGCAATTTTACCTGCAGCCTCAGTTAATTTCATTGTTTTTTCTTTTATTTTTTCAATATCATCATTTTTTAACTCATCTTTTAATTCTTTGATAGAGTTGTTAACTTTTTCAACTTCTGCTTTATCAGCTTTGTCTCCTAAATCTTTGATTGATTTTTCACAAGCGTGAATCATTGCTTCAGCTTGGTTTTTTGTATCAACCATCTCTTTAGCTTTTTTATCTTCGTCAGCATGAAGTTCTGCATCTTTTTTCATTTTTTCAACTTCTTCATCAGACAAACCGCTTGATCCTTTAATTACAATTGATTGTTCTTTTCCGGTTGCTTTGTCTTGAGCTGCAACATTTAAAATGCCATTTGCATCAATATCAAAAGTTACTTCAATTTGAGGTGTGCCTCTAGCCGCTGGCGGAATATCAGTTAAATCAAACCTACCTAAAGATTTGTTTCCAGACGCCATTTCCCTTTCCCCTTGAAGAACATGTACCGTGACAGCAGGTTGATTATCTTCAGCAGTAGAAAATATCTGTGATTTCTTTGTAGGAATTGTAGAATTTTTTTCTATTAATGGAGTCCTTACTCCTCCCATAGTTTCAATCCCTAAAGTCAACGGCGTTACATCAAGGAGTAAAACATCTTTTACGTCACCGCCAAGCACGCCAGCTTGTATTGCTGCTCCCATTGCAACCGCCTCATCAGGGTTAACTTCTTTTTTTGGTTCTTTATTAAAGAACTTTTGTACTGCGCTTTGTACTTTTGGCATCCTAGTTTGGCCACCAACAAGTATAACCTCATCAATATCTTTAGCAGATAACTTTGCTTCTTTAAGCGCAATTTCACAAGGCTTAAGTGTTTTTGTTATTAGATCATCAACCAAAGATTCTAATTTAGCTCTTGTTAATTTCATATTCAGATGCTTCGGTCCTGAGGCATCTGCTGTTACATATGGTAAATTAATATCTGTTTGAGTACTCGACGAAAGCTCTATTTTAGCTTTCTCGGCAGCTTCTTTTAATCTTTGGATAGCCATAGGGTCATTTCTTAAATCAACTGCCTGATCTTTTTTGAATTCGTCAGCAAGATAATCTATTAACCTTAAGTCAAAATCTTCACCTCCAAGAAAAGTATCCCCGTTTGTTGAAAGAACATCAAATGATTGTTCGCCATCAACGTTTGATATTTCTATTATTGAGACGTCAAATGTTCCGCCACCTAAATCATAAACCGCTATCTTCTGTTCTTTTGTTTTCTTATCTAATCCATAAGCAAGTGCAGCAGCTGTTGGTTCGTTTATAATACGCTTTACATCTAGTCCAGCAATTTTACCTGCATCCTTTGTTGCTTTTCTTTGATCATCATTAAAATATGCTGGTACTGTAATTACCGCCTCTTTTACCTCTGAGCCTAAGTAATCTTCAGCTGTTTTTTTCATTTTTTGTAAAATTTTTGCAGAAACTTCTGGTGGAGCTATTTTTTTTCCTCTGGCTTCAACCCACGCGTCACCATTTTCTGCTTTGACAATTGAGTATGGAACTATATCCTGGTCTTTTTTTACTGCATCTTCGTTGAATTTGCGGCCAATTAATCTTTTTATGGCGTATAAGGTATTTTGTGGATTTGTAACCGCCTGACGTTTAGCTGATTGACCAACTAAAATATTATTATCATCAGTATATCCAACATACGATGGTGTTGTTCTATCTCCTTCGCTATTCTCTATAACTTTTGGCGAATTACCATCCATTACTGAAACACATGAATTTGTGGTTCCTAAATCTATACCTATCATTTTAGCCATTACATTATTCTCCTGTTTGTTCTATAGGAAATATGAGGACTAAATATTATTTTTCAAGGCAGTTTTATGAATTTTTTACCACAATTACTAGCGCAGGCTTAATAACTCTCTCGTTTAATGAATAACCTTTTTGAACAACCTCTGAAATTGTGTCATTTTTGCTGTTCTTATCTTCAATAGTACTTATAGCTTGATGAAGATTAGGATTAAATAACTCGTTTAAAGGATTGATTTCTTTTATATTATTTTTATTAAATATTTGCTTAAACATCGTTAAAAGCATTTTGTTTCCTTCGGCTAATTGTTCTTTTGTGACTTTATCCCTGTCTAATGTTCCGCTTAAATTTAAACTATCATATATAGGGATAATTTCCTGTAACAAAGCTTCTATCGAATATTTGTAGGCATTCTCAACCTCTTTCTGAGCCCTTTTCTTTGTATTTTCAATTTCAGCCTTTGCTCTTAATAGAGCGTCGTGATTTTCATCAAATTTAGCTTGCAGCCTCTCTAAGTCAGATTTGTTTTCTTTATCTGTTGTCTTTTGCTCGCCTTCCTTTTTTTGGCTAGCTTTTTTAGAGTCTTCTATATCTTCTTTATCTTTCGATATCATAATTTTTTTAACCTCGGGTAAAACATTTCAATATTTTAGCTTTTAAACACTATTATGCAATATAATAAATCGATGCATACTCGTAAAGAAACAATATCGGTTAAAATTGGAAATATATTAATTGGCTCTAAACATCCAATTAGGATTCAATCAATGACCAATACAGATACTTCAGATGTGGAAGCCACATATAGGCAGATCATGGAGTTATATGATGCAGGATCTGAAATGGTTAGGATTGCTGTTAACGACGAAGAATCAGCTAAAAGTGTAAGCAAAATAAAAGCTATGCTGCTTCAAAAAAATTGCACAGTTCCTTTAATAGGAGACTTTCATTTTAATGGTCATATATTGTTATCAAAGTACCCAGAAACTGCTTCAGCTTTGGATAAGTTCCGTATTAACCCCGGAAACATTGGGGGGAAGGATAAGTTCGATACTAATTTTGAAAAAATTATAAATTTGGCAATTGAACATGGCAAACCAATCAGGATTGGTGCTAATTGGGGTAGTTTATCCAAGCAGAATATTGATAAATTAATACAACATAAAGAAAATGAAAAAGATGACATAAGTTATTCAAATTTAATGAAAAAATATCTTGTAGATTCAGTAATTAGCTCAGCATCAAAAGCTATCTCGCTTGGTCTTCCAGAAGATAAAATTATTCTTTCTTGTAAAACTAGCAATGTACAAGATTTAATTGACGTCTACGAGGAAGTAGCAAAATTATCTAAACATCCTCTACATTTAGGGTTAACAGAAGCTGGAATAGGCAGAGATGCAATCATCTCTTCGGTGTCAGCAATGTCTGTGCTTTTAAATAAGGGTATTGGAGATACTATCAGAGCATCTTTGACTCCAGAAAATATAAGCTCTAGGACTGAGGAGGTTAAGGTTTGTCAGCAAATATTATCTTCACTTGGTATAAGAGATTACAAGCCTAAAGTTATATCATGCCCAGGGTGCGGAAGAACAAGTAATACGTATTTTATAGAATTATCAAAAAATATTAAGTCTCTTGTTCAAGATAATATGCCTGCTTGGAAGCGCAAATATCCCGGTGTTGAGGGTTTAACTGTTGCAGTTATGGGGTGTATTGTTAATGGGCCAGGTGAATCAAGGCATGCGAATATAGGCATAAGCCTACCTGGAAACAATGAAGATCCATCTGCTCCCGTGTATGTTGATGGTAAGAAATTTAAAACACTGCGTGGTGACAATATTGAATTAGAATTTATTGATATATTACAATCATATATAGATAAAAACTATAGTTAATTATTATCTATAGTGGCAATTGGCCTATTTTTATCGGTGATCCATTCGCTCCATGACCCAACATATAATCGAACATTTTTTATACCAGCTATTTCCATCGCTAATATATTGTGGCAAGCAGTAATTCCAGAACCACACATTGAAATAATATCTTCACTTTTTGTGTCCCCTATTATCTTACTAAATTGCAATTTAAGTTCTTCAGCTGATTTAAAACAACCTGTTTTATCTAGGTTATTTCCCAATGGATATGAAACAGCGCCTGGAACATGTCCGGCAATCGGATCTACCATGTCTTTTACACCCAAATATCTTTCTTTAGACCTGGCATCTATAATTAATTTATCCATTCTATATTGCGCATCCTCAACTTCTTTGATAGTGGCATGCATTACATCATTGGAAGAAATATTAAACGACGTATTTGCGTGAACTATTATTTCTGGTGTAAGCTTTCCTCCTGCAGCCACGTAAGCTCCAAGCCCTCCATTTAACAATGCAATCTTTTCATGACCCAACCATCTTAAAATCCACCACATTCTGCCAGCAAATGCTCCCCCAGCATCATCATATACAACCACCTGCTTTGCGTTAGACATACCCCAATTACATAATTTTTCAGCAAGTATTTTTGGATCTGGTAATGGGTGTCTTCCGCTGGTTGAAGTTTTTTTACCAGCTAAATCAGTGTCTATATCAACAAAAATAGCATTTGGTATATGCCCTTCAGTATATTGATCGATGCCATAAGAGGTTTCTTTGATGTCACAACGACAATCAAAAATTATAAATTCTTTATTATTAATATTATTTATTAAATCTTCTGCTGAAATTATTGTTTTATATGACATTTTATAAATTTATACAAATATATGATAAACCAATTATCAATGTGCCTATATTAAAAAGTACGCTTATTAAATGCAAGCAATAATGCACGCCCAGAGAGATTCGAACTCCCGACCCCAAGCTTAGAAGGCTTGTGCTCTATCCAGCTGAGCTATGGGCGCATTTGTCATTAATCTTTATTTATACTGCGCAATTTTGTGGGAACCTCTTTCTTGGGTTCTAAGCCACCTATTGTACGCATTTTCTCGGCTTTGTTAACCAGATTCTGCGATCTCTTCAAACCTTGTTCAACTTTATTCCTAGATTTATCATACAAATCATTGAATTCTACAAACGATTCAGACACGAGTACTGCTGCATCATAGATAGATGTTGCGTGGTCAATTATTTTTCTAGTATCTTCTGATTGTTTTTTATTGCTCCATGTCCTGTGAATGACCTGAAGTATCGCTATAAGCGTTGTGGGTCCAACTATTGCGATTTTATATCTCAATGCCTCTTTTATCAGCTCTTCCTTGCAAGCAATAATGTAGGCTCCCTCAACATTCATAAACATTATGATTAAATCTAGTGAATTTGAGCCGTATGCAGACCGATATTCTGTAGATGAAAGGGACCTTAAATGCCTTCTAACTGAGCTAATGTGGTTTTTTTTATACGTTTCCTTGTCTATGTCAGATTCAGCACTAAGATATTGGCTGTAATCAGATAATGAAACCTTGGAGTCCACAACAACCTTTCTGTTTTCTGGTAGATTAATTACTACGTCAGGTTTTTCAGATCCAACCTGTTTTTGCTGCTGATAACTGACTCCTTCTTTGAACCCTGCGTGCTCTAATATCATTTCGAGGGAAATCTCTCCAAATTGACCTTGAGTTTTTGACCCTCCTTTCGTTAAAAGAGTGTACATTTCCGAGACACTCTTTGATAACTCAAGTGTTTTCTCATTTTGAGCATCTTTAAAAGCCTCTATGCTGCTTTTAAGATCATTTAGAGGTAAAATTTGATCTAATTTTTCTTGCTCTCTGTCAGCTTTCTTGTTTTGTAGTAAGATATAGGCAATAAGTGACCCAATAATTAATAATAATAATATAATAAAGATTTCTAGCGTCATAATATATCCTTATTTATTATATTACTACTAGGGCATAAAATGTGTAACTAAATGAAAGTATTAATTTTTACAGAAAATAATAGAGGTGGCGGAATGGATACATTCATTGTAAACCTCATCAATTATTGGCCTAACAAGGGAGATAATTTTCTCATAATTTGCAATAGCAATCACCCAGGAGTTCAATATATAGATAAAAATTTAAACAACAAATGCAAGATAGTCACACATAACATACCATTAAATTGGTCATTTTTATCTTTTATAATCAAATACTTTCCAGATATAGTTCAAAGATTTTTTAGACAGATTTTTAGAATAGTGCTAAGCCCATACCAATATTGGTCCTTAAAAAAAATATTTATTAACGAAAATGCAGATCAGTTAATCTCTGTAAATGGAGCTTACCCAGGAGGAGAAACTTGCAGGCTGGCTAATATTGCTTGGAGGGCCATAGGCAACAAAAATTCACTCCATAACTTACATAATTTCGCTATCAAACCAAGAGTAATTTTTAGCATTTATGAAAATTATATTGATAAACAGCTGGAAAGATCTTGTAAACATATTGTTGGCGTTTCTAAATATTGCTCTAATACTTTAAGGAAACGCAAAACTTTTAAATATTCTAATAAGATAATGAGTATTTACAATGGTTTAAGCATAGAACCTAATAAAATATCTAATAATAAAAGATTAAGGGATATTCTTAAAATTAGCAAACAAGAAAAGCTCATTCTTATGTTAGGGACATATGAAAAAAGGAAGGGCCATGAATACCTATTAGAAGCGATGAGCTATGTTTATAAAAAACACCCAGATACCCAGTTAGCTATTTTAGGCACGGGCACAAAAGAAGAAGAGGAAAACATTAGATCTTACATAACAAAATACGCTCCCAATAAAAAAATACATTTACCAGGATTTATAGAAAACGCTGGGTTCATGCTTAGTGAAGCAGATGTCATTGCCATTCCTAGCCAAGAGTTTGAGTCTTTTGGCTTAACAGCTATCGAAGCAATGTTAAACGAAGTCCCCGTTATATCAACAGATACTGGAGGCTTGCCTGAAACTATTGGAGTGAATGGGGAATGCGGCTTTTATTGCTCACGTAAAAAGCCTAAAGAGTTTTCTGAAAAAATATTGTATCTAATTGAAAATAAAGATAAATCTATTGAAATTGGGAGAAATGGTAAAATTCGGGCTAACAAATTATTTAATGCACAGAAGATGGCTGAGAAATATCACGATTTGTTGGTTTCTACAAAATAATCCCATTAAATACTGTTGGAGAAGGAGGGATTCGAACCCTCGATAGAGTTTAAACCCTATAACACCTTAGCAGGGTGCCGCTTTCAACCACTCAGCCACTTCTCCTAAAATATATATATTCTATTTATCTTTTTTCAGCTGATTTTATCCCTTTTGACGAATTATCGCTTTGAATCTTATTGTATATCTCTTCCCTATGCACCATAACGTCCTTCGGAGCATTTATACCGAGCCTTACCTGGCCTCCTTTAACGCCCAAAACAACTATTTTGGTTTCATCTCCAATCATCAACGCTTCGCCAACTCTTCGTGTGAGTATAAGCATGCCGCCCCTCCTTTTTTAGCACAAGCTGTTTATTATTTTTATTTTTTATTCAGCTTAAATTCATTATGTAGTGCTTGAACAGCTATTTCTAGGTTTTTTTGATCAATTACTACTGATATTTTAATTTCAGAGGTTGAAATCATCCTGATATTCACCTTATTTTTAGCTAGGCACTTAAACATTCTGCCTGCTATACCAGCATGCGACCTCATTCCAACTCCAACAATAGAAACTTTAACTATGTTATTTTTTGATGAAACACTTTCATATGACATAATTTTTTTATTTTTTTCAATGACTTTCATTGCATTTTTAAGTGTATTTCTACTAACAGTGAATGTAAAATCAGCAAGGCCGTTTGAGCCGACATTCTGCACTATCATATCAACTTCTATTTTTGCATCGCCAATTGGGCCAAGTATCTTAGCAGCTACTCCGGGCTGGTCTTTAACACCTTTAATCATTATCTCAGCCTCATCTTTTGTAAAAGCTATGCCTGATATAGTCGCACCTTCCATCTTTTTCTCCTCTTTTTTAATCAATGTACCAAAATTATTGTCTTTATGGGCATTTAATACTCGTATAGGCACATTATGTTTGCTTGCAAACTCAACTGAACGAAGTTGCAATACTTTAGAACCTAGCCCCGACATTTCCAACATTTCTTCATATGTTAACAAATCAAGTTTACGTGCATTAGAACATATTCTAGGGTCTGTAGTATACACGCCATCTACATCTGTAAAAATTTGACATTCGCTAGCTTTTAAAGCTGCAGCTAATGCAACAGCAGTAGTGTCAGATCCTCCACGACCTAAAGTTGTGATATCTCCTTTATTATTTATTCCTTGAAAGCCTGCAACAATTACAACATGATTTTTTTTAAATTCAGACTTTATTCTTTTCACATCTATAGAAGAAATTCTTGCATTCATTGACTGAGAATTAGTTTTTATTCCTGCTTGCCACCCGGTAAATGACGTAGCTTTCACTCCAATATCATTAAGAATTAATGATAAAAGTGAAATGCTCACTTGTTCGCCTGATGATAAAAGCATATCTAATTCTCTTGGCTCTGGATCTTTGCAAGATTTATTAGACATTTGAACTAATTTATCAGTCGTATCTCCCATAGCTGACAAGACAACTAAGATATCGTTAGATTTTTTTTTCTCTACAGCTATTTGATTAGCAATTTTTTTTATTTTGCTAATACTTGATACTGATGTTCCACCATATTTTTTTACAATAACAGTCATTCTTTTCACTATAAGGTTTTTTTAACATAATCAAGAATATTATTGATAGTTTGATTTTCGATCAGCGAGCTAGCAAAGGTATCGCTTCCCCCTCCTCTAGATGAAAATTTATCATTTACTTCTTTGATTATTTGTTTCGCATTATATCTATGTTTGCATTGTTTGGAAACACCAACGTAACAATTAATTTTTTTATTATCCTTGTTCAGTAATATAGATATTGAGTTGTTATGTTTAGATTTTATAATGTCTGATAACAATTTTATTTGATCGATGCTAAGATCAGAGCAATCTTTCGCAAAAATATATGTACCCTTACTTTTTATTTCTTTTAGAGACTCATAATAAAATTGAACTAGTTTTTTATTTAAGCCTTTAATTAACCCCAGATTGCTTTCTTCGCTATTTTTTAAATTTATGACTCTGTCAAAAAACTCATTTGATTTACAATTTATGATTTTTGATAAGTTTTTTATATCTTCGAAAAGAGATTGGTATGAGATGTATGCCGCATCTCCAGTAAGCGCTTCTATTCTTCTTACTCCTGTTGATATACCAGTTTCGTTGGTAATTTTAAACAACCTTATTTCAGAAGTATTAGAAACATGTGTTCCTCCACACAACTCCATAGACTTTGTTCCAATATTAATAACTCTTACATCATCGTTATATTTTTCATCAAAGAATGCTAACGCCCCATCAGATATTGCATCTTTATATGACACAATTTTTTCAGATGTTTTTCTAGATGAATTAATCTCAAAAGAAATAATAGATTCAATTCTAGAAAGCTCATCTTTCGTTAAAGCTTTGTTGTGGGAAAAATCAAATCGTAAATATTCATCAGTAACCATTGATCCTTTTTGCTCCACATGCTCCCCTAGCGTATCCCTTAATGCCTGATGTAATAAATGGGTAGAAGAATGATTTGCAGTTATTTTTTTTCTTCTAACATTATCATTTTCAAGAGTGATAGTGTCACCGAGACGTACGGTGCCTGAATCAATGTTTACTTGATGTAGTATTGCATTATTAACTTTTTGTACATCTGTAACTGTCATATTTACTGACTCATTATACATCGCGCCTATATCAGCTATCTGCCCTCCTCCTTCAGGATAAAATACTGTTGATTCCAAAATAATTATAATGTTTTGATCATTTTGCCTGGCTTCCTTAATGGGGGTTTTTTCTTTATATATTGCCAAAACTTTTGAAGACATCTCCTGTTTTCCATAACCTTCAAAAATAGTCTTTAATTGCGAATCAAGGAATGACGTATCGTCCATATCAAACTTACTTGATTTTCTACTTAATTTTTTTTGCTCTTCCATCAATTGATCAAATTTCTTTATGTCTAGCTTTAATTTTTTCTCATCTGCAATCTCTTGAATAATTTCTGTTGGAAAGCCATACGTATCATATAATTTAAAAATACTTTCACCGCTTAACTTATTTTCATTCTTCGTAAGTTTGTTTATCAATTCTAAACCTTTGTCTAATGTATTTAGATAATTTGATTCTTCTTTCTCTAAAGATTCTTTTATAATTTTATCCTTATTTATTAAATTAATATAAGTACCTCCCATAGATTTTTTTAAAATATCGCTGCACTTGTATAGAAATGGTTCTTGTATTCCTGCGTTATATAAAAATCTAGTAGCTCTTCTTATGATTCTTCTTAAAACATATCCTCTTCCTTCATTTCCAGGGATAACTCCATCTGATATTAAGAAGCATGCAGATCTACAATGATCCATTATTATTTTTTTAATAGTATAGTTTATATTTTTTGTATTCAAAGAATCATCTAAGTAAGATTCAAGTTCGCTAAATAACGATGTTTTAAAATTATCAGTTTTTCCTTCAACCACAGTGTGTATTCTTTCTAGGCCCATTCCTGTATCCACGCATTTTTCAGGTAGCTCGCTTAATACATTATCAACATTGCGATTATATTGAGTAAACACAAGATTCCATATTTCGATATATCTGTCTCCAGAATCACCTTTGGTTGGTATAGCTCCTTTTATTTTATCACCTAGATCGTAATAAATTTCAGTACATGGCCCACATGGCCCGGTTGGACCCATTTGCCAAAAATTATCCTTATCACCTAAATGCCATAACTTATTAGAATCTAATTTAATTTTTTTTGTCCAAATATTTGAAGCTTCTTTGTCATCTTTATGGACTGATATATACAATCTTTTTTTATCTAAACCTAATTCATTGGTTAAAAAATCCCAAGCTAAAATTATCGCCTCTTCTTTAAAATAGTCTCCAAAACTAAAATTACCTAACATTTCAAAAAAAGAATGGTGGCGATTTGTATACCCTATATTTTCTAAATCATTGTGTTTACCACCAGCTCTGACACATTTTTGACAACTTACAACTCTTCTGTTTTTTGGTTTTTTAACCCCTAAAAATATATCTTTAAATTGAACCATTCCTGAGTTTGTAAAGAGAAGGGTTTTGTCAGCAGCTGGCACTAATGAACTAGACTCTATATTAACATGCTTATGTTTTATAAAATAATCAATAAATAATTTTCTGATATTCATATTTTTAAATAATCACTAACTGCTTTTTCTATAATTTTAAATGGAAACCCTCTATTTTGTAAAAATAATCTAAGCTTTACTGTGGGCAGATTCGCGTTATTCTTATCTATTGAATATTTTTTGTTTAGAGCCAACTTTGCATTTTTTTCCCAATCATCATCAGAGTAAATAGATAATGCATTATCAATAATATCTTTACTTACTCCTTTGATTTGTAATGATGCTCGAATGAAGACTGGTCCTTTTTTTGAATTAAATTTTACTCTTGCATATGATTCGGTAAAACGTACATCTGATTGCAAATCTTTTTTAGAAAATTCATTCAAACACTCATGTATTGTTTTTAAATCAAAATTCTTTCTTAGTAGTTTCTCTAAAAGCTCTTGCTTTGAATGTTCTCTCATATTGAGGTAACGATAAATTGAATTATTTATATCATCAATTTGATTGTTGCTCATCTATCTCGTCAGCGGGTATTTTTTCATTGTTTTCTTCTAATGAATTCGTGTCACCAGATATAAAGGCCTTTATTTTCTCTTCTATTTCCTGCGAGGTATCTGGGTTATCTTTTAAGAAGATTCTAGAATTATCTTTTCCTTGGCCTATTCTGTCGCTTCCGTAGCTATACCATGCTCCAGATTTTTCAAGTATATTATATTTTACACCTAAATCTATTAGTTCTGACTCTTTAGATACACCCTCTCCATATAAAATATCAAATTCTGCAATCCTAAATGGTGGGGAAACTTTATTTTTAACTATTTTAACCCTTGTTTCATTTCCAACGATTTCATCACCCTTTTTAATAGCTCCTATCCTTCTAATATCAAGTCTGACGGATGAATAGAATTTCAACGCATTACCACCGGTTGTAGTTTCAGGGCTACCAAACATAACACCTATTTTCATTCTAATTTGGTTTATAAAAATCACCAAAGTGTTTGATTTCTTTATATTTCCTGATAATTTTCTTAAAGCCTGTGACATTAATCTTGCTTGTAAACCCATATGAGAATCTCCCATATCTCCATCAATTTCTGCCTTAGGCGTTAGTGCCGCAACTGAATCAATAACTATCGTGTTAACTGCTCCAGACCTTACAAGCGTATCTGTTATTTCTAGAGCTTGTTCGCCAGAGTCAGGCTGCGATAATAATAATTCATCAAGATTCACACCTAAATTCTCTGCATATTTCGGATC
This sequence comes from uncultured Gammaproteobacteria bacterium, assembly GCA_913041905.1. Classification (GTDB taxonomy): domain Bacteria; phylum Pseudomonadota; class Gammaproteobacteria. The sequence goes on along the minus strand of CAJWJQ010000007.1, from coordinate 11,615 downwards.
CAAAGCATGTTCTGCGTCTATAAATGCGGCTGTTCCGCCATCTTTTTGCGTTTCTGCTATAACTTGTAAAGCCATGGTTGTTTTACCTGATGATTCTGGCCCATAAATTTCAACTACTCGTCCTTTTGGTAATCCGCCAATGCCTAATGCTGCATCAAGAGTTAATGACCCTGTTGAAACCGACTCTATATCAGGATAAGTAGCTCCTTCACCAAGTTTCATCAAAGCTCCTTTGCCGTGATCTTTTTCAATTTGTCCTATTGCTACTTGTAATGCTTTATCTTTATTATTTTCCATATGCTGTGTGACGCCCCTGTGTAATGAGTTTATTACATATGATATCAATTAAAGTTGATTAATGAAATCATATAAACTCTTTATTGCAATTTCAGCTGCATGTTCTCTATTCATAGATCTATCATTGGATTTTAAATAAAATTTTGAAGCTTTTTCTTTATCCTTAGATCTGACGCAAATCCACAATGTGCCTACGTCCTTATCTGTATCATCGCTATCTGGACTCATAATTCCAGAAATAGCAATTGCAATATTTGAACGGGTTACTTCTAGCAATCCTTTTGACATCTCTTTAACAACTTCCTCGGAGACTGCTCCGAACTCCAACAGAGTTTTTGGATTAACATTTAAGAGGTTAATTTTAGAATTATTAGAATAAACTATGATAGAAGAATTATAAAAGTTAGAAGAACCAGGTAAATCTGTTAGATATTTTGAAATTAAACCACCCGTGCATGATTCCGCCGTAGAAATAACTATTTTTTTTGAAATAGCTAAGTTCTTTAAACCATCAACCATGTCTAGGATATTATTCATTCACATACTATAATAAATTAAACTATAAACATTGTTAATTATTATTATTATTAAATAACGTTAAAATACACCATGGAAAAATTTAAAAATATTATAATATTTACTCATGAAAAATATCTTAAAAATAAAGATGTAAAAACACTAGTAAATCTTTTTAAAAAAAAGAAAATATGCTATGAGTTTCTAATACAATCATCTGATGAAGTTAAAATCCTATCAGATAATAAAATAGTTAGGCCAAATGCCTCTTTAAAAAAAACAGCGCTAAGTAACCAAGGTCTTATTGTTGTTTTTGGTGGTGATGGCTTATTTTTATCAGCATCTAAATTCGCATTTGTTTTAAATATTCCTATTCTTGGAATTAATTTTGGGAAAATTGGATTCCTTGTAGATGTTGACAAAAAAAATGCTTTAAAAGAAATTAATAAAATAATATCAGGTAAATATATTTTAGATAACCGAACTCTAATAGACGCACAAGTAACAGATGCTAAAAATAATAAAAGTATTTCTACTTCACTAAATGATATTGTTATACATAATTATGGTTTACTTAAAATGATACAAGTTAAAATTCATGTAAATAATTATTTAATCAATGTTCAAAGGTCTGATGGGATAATAATTGCGACACCAACAGGGTCAACAGCATATTCGATGTCAAATGGATGTCCCATCGTAAGCCCTGATGCGAACGTGATAAGCATAACTCCCATTTCGCCACACACATATAGCCATAGACCACTTATAATAAACTCTAAGGATAAAATAACTATAGAAGTTGCAAGAGAATCTATAAAACATAGTTTGGTAACATTTGACGGTGGGAATAATTTAAATGTTGCTCATCCAAAAATCATTGAAATTAAAAAGAGTAGAAAAAATTTAAAAATTATCCATCCTAATAATTATAATTATTTCCAAATTTTAAATAAGAAACTTAAATGGGGTGGTCGCTCATAAGCATTTACTTTTTTTTATGACAATCCCCATTATTGCAAATTCCAAAAAGTGTCATTACATGCGTGTTTAATTTAAATTGGTAGTTCTGAGAAATTTTTTCTTGCAATTTTTCTAAATCATCATTAACAAATTCAACTATTTTTCCGCAGCTTGTACATATAAGGTGATCATGATGTTGTTTCGTAATTTCGTAAGTAGATTGAGTATCATCAAAATGATTTTTCTGGATTAGTCCTGCAATTTCAAGTTGTGTTAAAACTCTATATATTGTAGCTAATCCAATTGTTTCTTCTTTTTTTGCAAGTTTGTTGTGTATTTCTTCAGCGCTAAGATGGCTTTCAGGATGAGATTGCAGTAACTCTAATATCTTAATTCTTGGGTGAGTTACCTTTAATCCCGCCTCTTTTAGTGTTGAATCATTCTTCATTATGATAAGAATACCCCGTAACTTATAGCTAATATAAACTTTGCCACAATCTAATTCAAGAAGTTTAAATTATTTTTTATTTAAAACTTTTCTTTTCCTTGATTTTTTGGGGTCTTTTAGTGCTTGTTGGTAAATTTCAATTCTGTCACCTTTTTTAAAAATATAGTTATTTGATATTATTTTTCCAAAAACTCCAAACTTAGTTTCATTTTTATTATAATCTGAATAAAAATTTTTAATATTAGCTGTTTTTAAAAAATAATTTAAAGTAAGATTCTCTCTTATTAAATATTTTTTTTTATATAATTTTTTTGATTTAATATAATAAATATCAATTTCAAAATTAGGGTAACTCATTTTTCAATTTAAACGCCTCTGATATGAATGAATCTAAAATAGAAGACATTATACTTGAAAAGATAGGTTTTAACGATACTTCTATAACTTTGTTATCAAATTTATACTCCAAGTATAATTTTACTTGAGTATTGTTTGAATCAATTTTCTTAAATATCCAGTTACCTTTAAGGTGGCTAAATGGTCCTTCTATCAATTCCATGTCTATTTGTGAATTTTTTTTATATTTATTTTCTGTTTTAAACTTCCATTTCAAAAAATTTTTTGATATCTCAATTTCTGCAATCATTTTATTTTTTTTATTTATTAGAATATTTGATTCTGAGCACCATGGTAGAAAAGCGTTGTACCCCCCCACATTATTTATTAAAGAAAAGATTGTATTAACATTGACATTGATTTCTTCACATTTATCTATGTAGTTCATTTTATTAAATCAATCCATTTATAAAGATAAGCGTTACAGCAATAGGTGCTATAAATCTTATAATCAATCTCCATGAATTAAAAATAATTGTGTTAAGTTTTAATTCTTCTTCTACTATGCTTCTTTTTACTATAAACCCAACAAATACTGCCATTAATAAACCTCCTAATGGCAACATGACCTTAGATGTAAAATTATCTAATAAGTTGAAAAAAGTCATGCCAAGGAATTTATATTCAGATAAATAATTAAATGATAGAATTGTTCCTAATCCAAGAACCCATGTTATAAAACCCATCCTAAAAGTTGCCTTGGCTCTAGTTAAAGAATACTGCTCTACCATATAACTTATAGCTGGTTCTATTAATGATATAGATGATGTTATTGCTGCAAAAAATAGTAAGATAAAAAACAGTGTTGCTATCACACTTCCTCCTGGCATTGCGCCAAAAGCAATTGGTAATGTTTGAAATATTAGTCCTGGTCCAGCGCTTGATGGATCTAAATTATATGTAAAGACCATGGGAAAAATAATTATTCCTGCTAATATTGCTACAAATGTGTCGGCAAATGCAACAATAGCTGTAACCTCTGTGATAGATGATTTATCAGATAAATATGAACCGTAAATCATTAGTGACCCCATTCCAATACTTAAAGAAAAAAACGCCATACCCATTGCGCTTAATATGACGTTAGAATCAATTTTTGCAATGTCTGGGATGAACATATAACTAATACCATCATAAAACCCTGGCAAGGTCATTGAATATATTGCCAGACATATTAATAAAAAAAATAAAGAAGGAATAAAGAATTTTACAGCTTTTTCCAGACCTCCTTTAACCCCCTGGGCAACAATATAACAAGTAAAAATCATAAACATAGTATGCCAAGCTAATAATTTTTCAGGGTCTGATATAAAATCATTAAAAAGTCTTTGTGATTTCTCTAACGATATAGCACTAAAAACTCCTGTAGCTGATTTAAATATATATGATATTGTCCATCCTGCTATTACACTATAAAAGGATAGGATGAGTATTCCAGCTGTAATTCCAGCCCAGCCAACGATCTGCCAATTACTATAATCATCATAATTTGAATAAGATTGTCTTTTTGACCTTACTCTATTTAAAGATTTGTCCACTTCGATAAAATTAAAACTGCTAGATTCATTAGCAAGATATTTCAAACTCGCAACTGGATTTTGTTTTCCGTGACGGCCAATAAATACCTCGGCCATCATTATTGGCAAAGCAATAATTAATACACTTACTATATATATTAGAACAAAAGCTCCTCCACCATTTTCTCCAGTCATCCATGGGAATTTCCAAATATTACCTAATCCAACCGCAGATCCTGTAGCGGCAAATATAAAAATTAATTTTGAAGACCACTGCCCATGTATTGATTTTCTAGGATTGTTTTTAATAACTTTCTCCCTTCTTATTATGTTATTATACATTATACATAATGTCTTACGTTTATGAATATATTCTGCACTAATAAAAAAGCATCTTTCAAATATTCTCTGGTAAAAACAATTGAAGCTGGATTAGTTTTAAAGGGGTGGGAGGTTAAAAGTATTAAACTAGGTCATGGTCAAATTTCAGAAAGTTACATATCAATTACCAATAATGAAGCGTTTTTAATTAATTCCCATCTAAAAATATTATCAAATTGTAATAATATAGAAGAATTAAATTCTAAAAGAACGCGAAAACTTTTATTATCAAAAAAAGAAATTATGCAGATAAAAAATGAGGTAAAACAAAACGGTTACGCTATTATTCCCACAAAAATATATAGCAAGAATTCTCTAATAAAGATTGAATTTGCCCTAGGTAAGGGCAAAAAAGCTCACGATAAAAGAGCAGATATAAAAAAACGAGAATGGGAACGAAGCAAAGACCGTATCCTGAAAAGGAAGTAATTCTATTATTTAAAGTAATTCTTGTGAAGTTCTATTTCTTCTTTATTGGCTTGAATGATTCTCTCTTTGCGATTTTTGGTATTCTCAATATTTTCATTATTAATTTCTATGAGCCTTTCGGTTAATCCTTCTATTTTAGTTTGACCTCTTGTCATTCTTAAATATACATTTGCCAACAATTTTGCATCAAGCAAAGCTCCGTGATAATTTCTATCTGTGTTATCAACTTCATATCTAGAGCATAGAGCGTCTAATGAGTTTCTTTTACCAGGAAATTTTTCTCTAGCAATTTTTAGGGTATCCAATATCTCTCTGTCTTGCTCTAAAATATTTGAATCATTGTTTGATGATTCAAATTCTAGTTTTAAAAAACCTAAATCAAATAAGGCGTTATGGATAATCAATGGAGAATTAGATAAATATTCTATAAATTTAATAGAGACATCTGCAAAAATTGGTTTATCTTTTAATTTATCATTGGTAATTCCATGTATCTCTATAGCTCCTTCGTCTATTTCTCTCATTGGGTTTATATATTCATGAAAAATATTTGATGTAATATTTCTATTTATTATTTCCACGCACCCTATCTCTATGATTTTATGCCCATTTTCTACATCTAATCCTGTTGTCTCTGTATCAAGTACCACTAACCTATCCATCATTCTATTGCCTCTCTAGCTAATTCATCTGCCATGTTATTGTAGCGGTGCCTATCATCGCTGTTATCTTGATGTCCTTTAACCCATTCCCATGAAATATTTTTTTCTTGATTTAGAATATCTAATTGTTTCCATAAATCTTGATTTTTTACTGGTTTTTTATTGCTTGTTAACCAATTATTATGTTTCCAATTTTTTATCCAGCTAGTTATTCCTTCTTTTACATATTTAGAGTCTGTATACAAAACTATCAAAGAGTTATTTGGGGCTTTTAAAATACCCTCAATTGCTGCTCTTAATTCCATTCTATTATTTGTTGTGTTTGATTCAGAACCATTATATTTTTCTGTTATTTTGCCATCTAACATAACAGCGGCCCATCCGCCTGCTCCAGGGTTACCACTACAAGCACCATCTGTAAATATTTTAATAGTTTTCATTTAATTCTATTGAGTGAAGACTTAGGAAACGCATTTACCACATACTTTTCTTTAAATTTTAATTTAACAGGTGTTAAAGGAATTGTTTTTTTGTTAAAAACATAAAAATATAAACCTCCTAGATTAGGGGCTAGAAATTTTTGCAATATATTAATTTTTTCTAAATATTTAGAAATATGTTTTGAAATAATTGGAATTAAGCCGCGAGTTTCTTTATAACTTGTCTCATACCCTAAAATCTTAAACCATTCTCTGACAGAATATAGTGAATAAAAATTCAACGACCACGGCATATAGGATTTATTCATTAATGGTTTTAAAAGTCCCCATAAACTAAAGTTATTAAAACCTATCATAACTACCTTTCCATCATCAGTGGTAATTCTATCTATCTCTCTGATAAATTCATACGGACCGTCTGTATAATCCAGTGCATGCATTACTATAATTATGTCGTAAGAGTCATCTTCGAAAGGTAGTTTAGCAATGCCATTGTCAGGACCTGATGACGAAATTTCATTGATGGTTAAGAAGCTAACATATTTTAAAGATTGAAATTTTTTCTTAAAATCTGACAATCCTATAAATAGTGCGTGTTTTCCACCTATAAGATCTTTTATTTCAGAAAATTGATTATTTATTATCCTTTTAAAGGGTTGGGAATTAGGTTTTTTATACCATTTAATTAGCTCTTTATATTTATACTTACCAGTATTTAATTTCATATATTTTAATTAGGAATAAACCTATTAGTTTGATAATCTAGTGTAGTTATGTTTTTAAAAAATCCATCAAAGCTAATTACAATTATATTATTTGCAAGTTTAATATCAAGCTGTAGTCAACCATTAAGTTATAAAAGACCACAAATTATAGCTAATTTTGGAAATTTTGATTGTAATACTTACGAGCTGAAAGGACAAAAATTTACATCTGTTTGGGAGAAAGTAAATGCTGGATTTTGCCTAGACGTTGTACATTCCAGTAGAGTAGACAAAGAAATCAATTGGTTTTTAAACAACAAGGCTTTTATTTATAGGTCTATTGAAAGATCTAAACCATTTTTATATCACGTAATATCCGAATTGGAAAAAAATAATTTACCGTTTGAATTAGCATTACTGCCTATTGTTGAAAGTGGCTACCAGCCTTATGCGTATTCACCATCAAAAGCCGCGGGTATCTGGCAGTTTATACCTCCAACAGCTAAAGAGTATAAACTTTCCAGTAATTGGTGGTATGACGGCAGAAGAGATGTATTAAACTCAACTAAGGCGGCTGCGCATTTTTTAAGAGACATGCATCGCCATTTTAAAAAAGACTGGTTATTAGCAATAGCCTCATATAATACAGGGGCTGGGAAAGTAGGAAGATCAATTAGAAAGGTTAAATATGTTATTGGGAAAACAAGCTTTTGGGATTTAAATCTACCAAGAGAAACAGAAATATATGTGCCAAAACTACTAGCGCTAAGAGATATAATATCAAATCCAAGAAAATATAATATAAATCTTCCTCAATTAAAAAATAAACCGTACACAAAATTTACTAAAATAGACTACCCAATTGATTTTTTCACAATATCAATATTATCAGGTGTAAGTGAAGGAGAATTGTACTCTTTAAATCCAGGATTTAATACTTGGTATTTTCTACCATCTATGCAGAACAAAATTTTATTGCCTATAGAAAATATAAAAATATTTAAAGACAGATATGCGAAGTTTTCAAGATTAATATATCAAAAGAAAATGCATACCATACAAAGCGGAGATACTTTATCTAGTATATCTAGATTGTATAATGTCTCTATTAAATCTATCAAAGTATTAAATAATCTAAAATCAGATTTAATTATAGCTGGTAAAAAACTTAAATTACCATTAAAAGGTGTGTCTGCAGTATCGAAGACTGTAACAATAAATAAAAAAGAATATAAAATATCTGATAAAACTTTTAACTATAACCATCTAGTTAGGAGATATGATAATTGGTATAGAATTGCTAAATTTTATAATGTTAAACTGCGAATTTTATTAAAATGGAACAAAGCAACAAAGAAAACTAAGCTATTAGTTGGAGATAAGCTTATAATAAAAATGAAAGTTCCTATACTTTCAAATACAGATAAAATAAACCTAAGATACGTTGTGAGCTTAGGAGATACAACAAATATTGTATCAACTGGTTTTGCTATATCTAAGAAAACTCTTTTAAAAACAAATAATATTAAGAATTCTAAATATCTTATGGCTGGAAAGAATTTAATTATTGTTAAATAACTATAATTTAGATAAGTATCTATCGCCTCTATCACATAATATTGTAACTATAATAGAATCATCTGCTTTTCTAGCAATTTTCCTTGCAATAAATATATTTGCTGCAGTTGAAGTTCCGCAAAATATTCCTTCTTGTTGAGCCAAAATCATTGCGGTTTCTTCCGCGTCGCTCTGATCTATATCAACAATTTCATCTATAATGGCATTTTTTCTAATTTCAGGCTCATATCCTTTTTTCCATCTTCTTATTCCAGGTATCTTAGATCCTTCTGTGGGTTGGGCTCCAATAATTTTTATTTTTTTATTTTTAGATTTTAAAAACATTGAAACGCCTGTTATTGTTCCTGTTGTTCCCATCGCAGAAATAAAATGTGTAATTTTGCCATTCGTTTGTTTCCAAATCTCTGGTCCTGTGTTTTCAAAATGAGCTAAATAATTGGATGCGTTAGAGAATTGATTTAAAAGGAAACCATCTCCAGACGATTGCATTTTTAATGCTAAATCTCTAGCTCCTTCCATATCCTCGTCTTTGCTCACAAGTATGACCTCTGCTCCATAAGCCTGCATTGTTTTTACTCTTTCACCTGATGCGGTTTCAGGCATAATAATTTTAATTTTATAACCTTTAACTGACGCAACCATAGATAAAGCTATTCCAGTATTACCACTCGTTGCTTCAATTAATGTATCCCCGGGCTTTATCAAACGAGACTCTTCAGCATCATTAATCATCTTGAAGGCCGCCCTATCTTTTACAGACCCACCTGGATTATTACCCTCCATTTTTGCAAAAATTTTGCTTAAAGATGGAGAATTAATTTCTAGAAGCGGTGTATTACCAATACATTGTTGAAGGGTTTTGTATTCCATGATTATTCCGAAATAACCACAGCTGTTGAATAATCAGAAGTATCAGAAATTGATAATGAAAATGAGTTAACAAGATATTTCTTCATAACGTTTTGTAAGACAATGCTTTCTTTAAAATAAGGTTTTCCGTTATCATTATGTGTAATTTCAATTAATTTGGGAGATAATCCTTCTCTATACAAACCTATACCTATAGCTTTGGACAAAGCTTCTTTAGAGGCGAAGCGCTTTGATAGATATCCAGTTTTGTCATTTGATTTATTAAATTCATTCAATTCTGTGGCACCTAAAATTTTATTAGCAAACTTTAGTCCATAGGTATCATATAAACGTTTAATACGTTTATTTTCTACCAAATCTATTCCTACACCTTTAATCACAATTGTTAATTATACGTATGATTTTTTCAATTGCATCCTTTAAACCAATAAAAACAGCATCAGCAATAATAGAGTGTCCAATATTCAACTCGTTTAAATTTTGTATTTTACAAATTCTACCAATATTCTCGTAATTTAATCCATGACCAGCATTTGCCACCAAACCAATTTCATTTGCATGTTTTGCAGCAATTATAAGTTTTTTATATTCCTTTTCCTCGGCGTCTGTTCCAAAGGTATTTGCATATGTTCCGGTATGTAATTCAACTATATCTGCTCCTAATAGTTTTGATTGTTCAATATCTTGAATGTCTGGGTTTATAAAAAGTGAAACTTTTATGTTTGAAGATTTTAAATTTTCTATATTATTTTCTAGAAACTTATAATCTGCTGAATCAATATTCACAACATTTAATCCGCCTTCTGTAGTTTTCTCTTCTCTTTTTTCTGGTACCAGACAAACATAATCGGGTTTTAAATCTATTGCAAACTTAATCATTTCAAAAGTATTCGCCATTTCTAAATTTACTACTTTGGCACATTTTCTAATTTCATAAGCATCTAATTCTTGAATATGTCTTCTGTCTTCTCTGAGGTGTATTGTGATTAAGTCTGCGCCTGCTTTTTCAGATATATGTACAGCATTAGATAAATTAGGATAACTAGTATCTCTTGATTTTTTAATGAAAGCTATGTGGTCTAGATTAATTCCTAACCTTATTCTATTTTTATTCATTATTTATGATATCAATTCAAAGATTTTAATTCTTCAACTATATTTAAAAATTTATTGTTTATATTTTTTTTATCCATAAGAATATCTAAAATCTCATAAGTATCTTTTTCAATAAATTCTACAAATATATCTTTTTCTTTTACTGATAATAAGTCATACGATGTTTCAATATATTTTGACAAGAGTATGTCAAGCTCTCTTACGCCCTTTCTACATTTCCATTTTAATTTAGATGTATGCATGTAGATTACTCAGACGCTATCATTTTCTTTATATGTGATATAGCCTTGGCTGGGTTTAAGGATTTTGGGCAAGTTTTTGTGCAATTCATAATAGTGTGACATCTAAACAATTTAAATTTATCTGCAAGGTTTGACAATCTTTCTTTTTTTGCGTTATCTCTACTATCTATAATCCATCTATATGCGTGCAATAAAGATGCTGGTCCTAAATATTTGTCTGAATTCCACCAATAACTTGGACAGCTTGTGGAACAACAAGCACACAAAACACACTCAATAAGACCATCTAGCTTTTCTCGGTCTTGTTGGCTTTGATTGTGCTCTCTTTTTGGTTTGTTGTCACTTATAAGCCATGGTTTTATAGATTCATATTGTCTGTAAAAATTTTTTAAATCAGGCACTAAGTCCTTTATTACTGGCAGATGAGGCAGAGGATAAATTTTAAGTTTTGTTTCATTTGCTATATTTAATATGCAAGCTAATGTATTTGTGCCGTTAATATTCATTGAGCATGATCCACATATTCCTTCCCTACAAGATCTTCTAAAGGTTAATGTGGGGTCTATGTTATCTTTTATATAAATCAAAACATCTAAGGCCATCGGTCCAAATTTATCTTTATCTAAAATATATGTATCTATACATGGGTTAGCATTTGTGTCTGGATTATATCTATAAATGTCTACAATTAATTTATTTTTTGAAATAGTGTTAGACTTAAATGTTTTTCCTGTTTTAACAATAGAATTAATCGGTAATGTAAATTTAGCCATTTTAATAAGTCCTTGCTTTAAGCTCAACAGTTTGAACTTCATCCGTTAAAGTATTTAGCTCAACTGGTTTATAATCAAACTTGTGGTCTCCCTTTTCATCTATCCAAACCAAAGTATGTTTTAACCAATCTTTGTCATCTCTTTCCGGATAATCATCTCTAGCATGACTTCCTCGGCTTTCGGTTCTATTGTATGCGGAATATAATGTAGCTAATGATTGGTATAGAAGGTTATTTAATTCCAGCGTTTCAACTAAATCTGTATTCCAAACTAATGACTTGTC
>CAJWJQ010000006.1:0-35106 GCA_913041905.1 uncultured Gammaproteobacteria bacterium | reverse complement strand
CCTTCTGCATGAATATAAGTAATTTCTTTAAGTTTTAAAGCAGCTTCCAGAGCTATTGGATAAGACGCTCCTCTTCCAAGGAAAAGGGCGTGATGTTTATTTTTAAAATTTTTTGCCATTTCTTTTATGCTTTTTTCAAGCAAGAATGTTTTTTTAAGCACTGCTGGTAATGTTTTAATTTGTTTTAATATTGATTTGCCAATAGTTTTATTTTTAGAATATTTTGCCAATATCATTGTAAGAAATAAAAGTGCTATTAATTGTGATGTGAATGCTTTTGTTGAAGCAACACTAATTTCAGGGCCAGCATGCGTTAAATATACTAAATCAGATAATCTTGTAATAGTGCTTTCTGGCACATTGCAAATTGCTAGAATAGATTTATACGAACTATTTTTAGCTTTTTTTAAAGAATAAATGGTGTCTGCTGTTTCACCTGATTGGCTTATTGCAACAAATAAAGTATCTTTTGGAATATTAGTTATTCTATGCCTGTACTCACTTGCTATTTCAGCTGTACACATAATATCTGATACTTCTTCAATCCAATACTTTGCAACTAATGTAGCATTGTAACTTGTGCCACAAGCAACAAAATGTATATGTTTTATAGTTTTTAAAATATTATCAGAATTAGGACCAAAGATATTTGGCAAAAGACCTTTAGCGCCAATATGCGATTTAATAGCATCATTTACAATATCATATTGTTCGTGAATTTCTTTTTGCATAAAATGCTTATAGCCATTTTTAGAAACTGTTTTATCTTTTTGTTTTGTCTTAACTGCTTTACGTTTGATTTTTTTACCATTTAATGAAAATAATTCTATATTATTTTGTTTAACAAAAGCAATTTCATAATCATTTAATGTCATATAAGTTTTAGTTTTACTTGTTAGGGCATGTAAATCAGATGATATAAAATTACAATTGTCACCAATACCAATAAGCAAAGGGCTTCCATTACATGCTGCAATAATTGTATCTGGCATATCTTCAAATAAAACTCCAATAGCAAACGATCCTTCTAATTGTTTAACTACAGACCTTATAGAGTTTTTTGTACTATTATTTTTTGACAAAGAATCTGCAAGTAGATGTGCTATAACTTCAGAATCTGTGTCAGAGGAAAATTTAAAACCTTTTTTTAAAAGTTTGGCTTTAAGTTCTTCTGAATTTTCAATAATTCCATTATGCACAATAGAAATTTTATTTGAATTATGCGGATGTGAATTTTTTAAATTTGGCTCTCCATGAGTCGCCCAACGAGTATGCGCTATTCCGCACTCGCCAACTATTTTTGAAGATCTTAATTGTTTTTTTAATTCGTTTACTTTCCCGATACAGCGAATTCTTTTAATTTTATTAGTATTTGATAAGACAGATATTCCAGCAGAATCATAACCTCTATACTCTAGTTTCATAAGTCCTTCTATGAGGCTATTTTGAATTTTACTAGAAGAAACTGCGCCAAAAATTCCGCACATTATTTTTTACCTTTTATTGATCTATTCTTCCATTTAGGAATTGATACTTGCTTGCTTCTTGCAATAGTTAAACTGCCTCCTCCTGGCGTATCTCTTGTTACCGTAGAACCTGCGGCAATATATGATCCTTTGCTAACTTTAACAGGCGCTACTAACCTAGTGCCTGACCCAATGAATGAATTACTTTCGATGATAGTTTTATGTTTTTCATCCCCATCGTAGTTACACGTAATGGTTCCTGCGCCTATATTAATATCTGTCCCAAGAACAGCATCTCCAATGTAACTAAGGTGGTTAATTTTTGTTCTACTTCCAATTGTTGAGTTTTTCACTTCTACAAAATTACCGACATGAGCATCATTTTTTAGTACTGTGCCAGGCCTAATTCTTGCGTAAGGTCCTACAATACAATTATCACCAATGGTTGCGCCAAAAATTATTGTGTTAGGTTTGATGTGAACATTTTTACCTATTTTACAACGATTAAAATAACAATTATGGCCCATGGTTGAATTTTCTCCAATTTTTACTTCATCTTCAAAAACACAATTAATGTCTATTTCCACGTTACCACTAACATGTAAATTACCTCTTATATCGGTCCTTGATGGGTCTCTAATTAATGTGCCTGACTCAAGCAAAGATTCTGCTTTTGCTCTAAGATAGCGTTGTTCTAATCTAACTAAATCAACTTTAGAATTAACGCCGGCTATTTCGAGTTCATCAGTAAATTTAAAAGTCGTAACTTTATGATTATTTTCAATTAATATTTTTATAATATCAGTTAAGTAATACTCTTTTTTTGAATTATTATTATTTATTAATCCTATGTATTTACGCAGAAGATTTTCTTTAATTGCAATGACCCCTGTATTAACTTCTTTTATTTGTCTTTGCTCTAAAGTAGTTTCTTTTTCTTCAATTATGCGTGATATTTTATTTTTTGTTCTAATTATTCTCCCGTATCCTTTTGGTATATCTAGTTCTACTGTTCCTATGCATGCCTCAGAAGATTTCAATTTACTTACAATCTTTTTGATTGAAGAATCTTTTATAAATGGTGTATCACCACAAAGAATAAGTATTGTTGAGTTGCCTGGTTTTTTAGTAGCAAGAGCAGATTTTACAGCGCCTGCTGTCCCATCTAATTTTTTCTGAATAGTGACTTCAATTTTTGAATCAATTAAAATTTTTTTTAAATCTTTTGATTGACTGTTTATAACACACTGAATATTGCGAGACTGTGCGCCTTTAACAGATTCAACAATATGATTAATAACTGGTTTCCCAGCTATATTAAATAAAAGTTTAGACTTATTAGCCTTCATTCTTGTGCTTTTCCCAGCGCCAAGAATAATTGTTGTGAACATATCAAGCTACCCCTTAACTACTTTTTCCCTTTACTTTTAAGTTTCTTAATAAGTCTCAATTGTGCTGCTGCTTGTAGTAATTCTGATTTCGCCTTAGCGGCGTCAATGTCGCTACCACTATTTTTCATTGCGTCCTGTGCAAGTTTTTCAGCTTCCAGTGCTCTTTCTTCGTCTAAATCTTCTCCTCTCAATGCAGTGTCAGACAAAATTGTAACCTCGTTTGGCTGTATCTCCAATATACCACCACTAACGTAAAAGGTCTCTATTTCATCTTTGCTTATTTGGGCCCTGACATCGCCAGGTTTCAATCGAGTGATTAGCGGGGTGTGTTTTGGAGTTATCCCAACTTCACCCATTTCAGCTGGGGCAAAAACCATCTCTACTTCTTTAGAGAATAATTCTTGTTCAGCGCTAACTATTTCTAATTTAAGTTTTCCTTCCATTATTTTTCTTCATCAGCTTTTTTCTCAGCTTCAGAAATTTCTCCAATCATATAAAATGCTTGTTCAGGTAAATGATCTAAATCTCCATTAACAATGGACTGGAATCCTTTCATGGTATCCTTCAACGAAACATACTTTCCCGGTGTCCCCGTAAACGTTTCCGCTACATAAAAGGGTTGTGATAAATATCTTTGTATTTTTCTTGCCCTATTTACAGCTAATTTATCCTCTTCTGATAATTCATCCATGCCAAGTATGGCAATGATGTCTTTTAACTCTTTATATTTTTGTAATACTCCCTGAACCGCTCTAGTTGTATCATAATGTTCTTGCCCAATTACCAATGGGTCCAATTGTCTACTTGTAGAATCTAGAGGGTCTACTGCTGGGTATATTCCCAATTCTGCAATATTTCTTGATAAAACAACCGTGGCATCCAAATGCGCAAATGTTGTTGCTGGGCTAGGATCAGTTAAATCATCGGCTGGAACATATACAGCCTGTATAGAAGTAATTGACCCACTTTTTGTTGAAGTTATTCTTTCTTGAAGAACGCCCATTTCCTCTGCAAGCGTAGGTTGATACCCAACGGCTGATGGCATACGCCCAAGTAATGCAGAAACTTCGGTACCCGCAAGTGTATACCTATATATATTATCGACAAATAAAAGCGTGTCACTTCCTTGATCTCTAAAATGCTCAGCCATAGTTAAGCCAGTTAATGCAACTCTAAGTCTATTGCCAGGAGGTTCATTCATTTGGCCGTAAACAAGCGCAACTTTATCAATAACTTTTGCGTCTGTCATTTCATGATAAAAGTCATTGCCTTCACGAGTTCTTTCCCCCACGCCAGCAAATACAGAAAATCCGCTATGCTCAGCAGCAATATTTCTAATCAATTCCATGAGAATTACAGTTTTACCAACGCCTGCACCCCCAAATAATCCAACTTTACTACCTTTGGCAAAAGGGCAAATTAAATCAACAACCTTAATTCCTGTTTCTAATATTTCGATCTCTGATGCTTGTTCAGAAAATGTCGGAGCTGGTCTGTGTATAGGCAGGGTTGTTTTAGCATTAATATCACCTGCATTATCAATAGGTTCTCCCAAAACATTCATAATTCTTCCTAGTGTTTTTTCTCCAACAGGCACATTTATTGGTTCCCCAGTATTGTTTACATCAAGGCCACGTTTTAGGCCATCTGTAGAACCCATTGCAATAGTGCGGACAACTCCATCCCCTATTTGCTGTTGGACCTCTAGCGTTAAATTATTTTCTTTAACTTTTAAAGCATCAAAAATTTTTGGAATAGATTCGCGTGGGAACTTTACGTCTATGACTGCTCCAATAATTTCTACTACTTTTCCTGCTTCCATAATTATCTCCTAAGTTAAAGAGCTGCTGCACCAGATATAATTTCTGATATTTCTTGTGTAATAGCAGCTTGCCTATTTTTGTTATATATTAATTTTAATTCTGCGATTAAATCTGTTGCATTGTCAGAAGCAGATTTCATAGCCACCATTCTTGAAGCTTGTTCGCATGCTAAGTTCTCAACAACAGCGCGATAAACTAGTGATTCAATATATCTAGTAAATAAAGACTCTAATACTTCCTCTGCATCTGGCTCATATAAATAATCCCAATAATGATCATACGTTTCAATTTTCTCTTCAATCACAATGGGTAAAATCTTTTTCAAATTTGGTAGTTGGCTAACGGTATTAACAAACGTATTGTAAACAAGATAGACTTCGTCAAAATTTTTCTCTAAATAATTATCTATTGTTTTAGTTATCACTCCAAGAATTTGTTCAACCGTAGGTTTGTCACCAAGATGTGATGTTTGAGCTATTACATTACCACCAACTCTTTGAAAAAAAGATGATGCCTTATTGCCGACAAGTGAAAACGTTGATTCAATTCCTTTTGCTTTATCTTTTGATATTTCTTCTAACACCTGTTTGAATAAATTATTATTCAAGCCACCACATAAACCTCTATCTGATGAGATTATGATGTAACATTTTTTTCTTACATCTCTTTGCGTTAAAAACTCAGATTCATATTCAGGATGAGCATGCGCCAAGTGTGACATTACATTCGTTATTTTTTCAGCAAATGGTCTAGCTTTGTTCATTTGGTCTTGAACTTTTTTCATTTTACTAGCTGCAACCATTTCCATTGCTTTGGTAATCTTTTGGGTATTTTCGATACTACCAATTTGAGTTCTAATTTCTTGGCTACTCGACATTATTAATAAACTCCATTCTCTTTGAAATCATCTAATATTGCCTTAATCTTTGCGGCTATCTCATCGTTATAATCTAAGGATTTGTTTATTTCTGTAATTATTTTTTCATGCTTCGACTTTGCAAATTCATGCAAAGATTTTTCGAATCCAATGATTTTATGTATATCAACTTCATCTAAATAACCCTCGTTAACTGCAAATAATGATAGTGACATTTCAGCAACAGTAAGCGGGGAATATTGTGATTGTTTCATTAGCTCGGTCACTCTTTTGCCTCTTTCAAGTTGTTTTCTAGTTGTCTCATCTAAATCAGATGCAAATTGCGAGAACGCGGCAAGCTCCCTATATTGAGCTAATGCCAACCTAACACCTCCACCTAGTTTTTTAATAATTTTGGTTTGCGCTGCTCCACCAACTCTTGACACTGACAATCCCGCATTTATTGCAGGTCTTATGCCTGCATTAAATAAATCGGTCTCTAAAAAAATCTGCCCGTCAGTAATAGATATAACATTTGTTGGCACAAAAGCTGATACGTCACCGGCCTGTGTTTCGATAATAGGCAATGCTGTTAATGACCCAGTTTTACCTTTAACTTTCCCTCCAGTTATGTCTTCCACAGCTTTTTCATTGATTCTTGCCGCTCGCTCTAACAATCTTGAATGTAAATAAAATACATCTCCAGGGTAAGCTTCACGGCCCGGAGGTCTTCTAAGCAATAATGAAACCTGTCTATATGCCCAAGCTTGTTTTGTTAAGTCATCATAAACTATTAACGCATCCTGTCCTGAGTCTCTAAAATATTCTCCCATTGCACACCCAGAGTACGGGGCTATGTATTGCATTGCCGCAGACTCAGCAGCAGACGCTGCAACAATTATTGTATGCTTTAATGCGTCATGCTCTTCAAGTTTTCTAACTACTGATGCAATAGATGATGCTTTTTGTCCAATAGCTACATATATACATTTTACACCTGTTTCCTTTTGGTTAATTATGGCGTCAATTGCGACAGCGGTTTTACCAGTTTGTCTATCACCAATAATTAACTCACGTTGGCCACGGCCTATAGGAACCATTGAGTCAATTGATTTCAATCCTGTTTGTACAGGCTGATCTACTGATTTTCTCTCGATAACCCCTGGGGCAATTTTTTCTATAGGCGAACTATGATTAGACTTTATAGCTCCGGCGTTATCAATGGGCTCGCCTAAAGAGTCAACAACTCTACCCAATAAAGATTCGCCAACAGGAACTTCTAAGATACGTCCTGTGCATTTAACAGTATCTCCTTCAGATATAGATTTATAATCACCCAAAATAACGGCACCTACAGAGTCTCTTTCAAGATTTAATGCCAAACCATAAACATTATTAGGAAATTCAAGCATTTCACCTTGAAGTGCATCCGTGATTCCATAAACTCTAGCGATACCATCCGTTAAAGACACAACCGTTCCCTCATTATGAGACTGGGCTTTTAAATCTAACTTCTGAATTTTTTCTTTAATAATGTCGCTAATTTCTGTTGGGTTTATTGTCATATTTCTACCTTCTTGTTGTAAGTTTTTCCCTCATTGAATCAATTTTACTTTTGACGCTATAATCAATAACCTGATTGTTAACTTTAATTTTTATTCCAGCTAAGAGGTTTTTGTTAATCTCCTCTTTAATTTTTATTTGTTTTTTAAATTGAGTTTCTAGCATATTGGACAACTTGTTCTTTTGTTTGCTATCAAGCTCATATGCTGTTTCAATTTCTGCCACAGTTATATTTTCTTCATTTAACAACATGTTATTAAATAAATATGAAATTTGATTTATAAAATAAATCTTTTTGTTTTCAATTAGAATAATAAGAAAGTTTTTAAATAAATTATCGTGAGATGGCAGGAATTCTAACAAAAAATCTAAAGTGTCCTTATCAGTAACTTTCGGGCTTGCAATAATCGCTTTCACTTTCCCATCTTTTAGCACTTCTGATAAAACTAATAAGTTTGATTTCCATTCGCTTGTTAATTGCCCTTCGATTGCAATTTTATATGCAGCCTCTGCATAAGGTCTTGAGTATGTAATGTTTTCGGTCACTGCCCAATCACCTCTTTTATAATTTTGTCGTGCGCTTTTTTATCCACTTTTTCTGCTATTACTTTTTCAGCACACAACAATGATAGTTCGGCCACATCTGCTTTCAGTTTTTCTCTAGCAGCATTAGTTTCTTGCTCTAATTGTTGTTCGTGAGATTTTGTAACTTTAGCAGCTTCTTCCTTTGCAGTATGTCTTGCTGTATCAATAATATTTTTTGACTGCTGTTCAGCACCACCAATAATCTCTGATGCTTTATTTTTTGCTTCTTCAACTTGGCTTTTATAATGCTCTTCAGCATCTTTTATTTTCTTTTCTCCTAATTCGGCAGATGCTAATCCATCTGCTATTTTATTAGTACGGTCTTCCATAGCTTTTGTTAGAGGCTCCCAAAGATATGCCTTTATAAACCACACAAAAATAACAAAAGTAATCATTTGCCCAAAAAGTGTTGCTGTTACATTCATATTATAGCCCTACGTTTAAAATTATTTATAATTATGCTCCTAGCGCTGCTTTCGCTGCGCCAATAAAAGGATTGGCAAAAACAAAGAACATTGCAAATGCTAAAACTATAAATGGAAAAGATTCCATTAATCCTGCCGTGATAAACATTTGAATTCTCAATGCTGGCAACATTTCAGGCTGCCTTGCAATTCCCTCAATATATTTCATACAAATCAAACCCCAGCCTAATGCAGATCCTAGTCCTGCTGCAGCCAGCATTATTGATACTCCTAAACTAGTTGAGGAATAGATTTGTGTAATCATTTCTGGTGTTAGTGTGTTTTCCATATTTTACCTCTATAAATGTTAATGTGGTTCTTCCGATGCCAAGCTTATATACATAATAGTTAAAACCATAAATATAAAAGCTTGTAATGTAATTACGAGTATGTGGAATATTGCCCACATACTTCCTGGTATTGGGATAATGTACCAAGGCAATATAGCAATTAACAGGAATACTAATTCACCTGTAAACATATTGCCAAATAACCTTAATGCTAAACTTAAAGGCTTTGCAATTTCCTCAACCATTGTCAAAATAAAATTAATTGGCGCTAGAGCAATTCCAAAAGGGTGGACTAAAAATGATTTAAAATAACCTCCAGGCCCTTTTATTTTTATATTATAGTAAATACAAATTACAAAAACTGTGAGCGCCATTGCAAATGTTGTATGCGGGTCTGTTGTTGGGACAACTTTTAAAGACTCTATGCCCATCATATATGCGGCTTTTGGTAAAAGATCAACGGGAATTAGATCCATGGCATTCATTAAAAAAACCCACATAAAAATAGTAAGCCCCAGCGGGCCAACGAGCTTATTAGGTTTTGGGAAAGCCTCTTTTACTAAGCCATTGACAAAGTCTATCAATGTTTCAAGTACATTCTGTATCCCTGATGGCGCGCCCGTTTTGATATTATTGCCTACCCGGTAAGATATAAACATAACCATAAGAGCAATAAAAATACTAAAAAACATTGTGTCGATATTTATTTGCCAAAAACCTGTGGCATCCGTAGTTAACGGTTTTAAGTGATGTGAAATATACCCTACTGGGTTATCTGTTGCTGGACTCTCACCTTGGCTCATAATTCTTTTATCTCAATCTCTCTCTAATATATAAATTTAGGCTTATAGAAGATATACCCTAATTGCGCTAAAGAGAATGCTATTAATATTTGTATAGCAACAAGTCCTAGATGTACGATTCCTACATAAAAACTTGCTAGTACTATAACAAATCTCATTACAACACTTCTTACAAGCACTAAGGCGCTTCTTGCCTTTTTTTGCTCATAGGCTGCAACCCCAGCATCATCTACGCTTCTTGCAAGTAGCAAAGTGTTTACCACAGCAACCAGCCCTCCATAAAAAGACGACATTAAATTCGCTGACTCGAGACTCATAAAAACTAAAGCTACAACTACAGTTATTGAGCCCTGGTAAATTATTACTCTTAACACTATTGATGTTCACCACGGAGCAAAAACCACTTCCTTTATGGCTACTGGTAGTATAGATGAGTATTACGGTTAGTTCAATTTATATACCATTAATATGGACAATAATTATTATGGTTTTATTTTACTAACAATACCTTCAAGCTCATTAAGAGTTTTGTATTTAATTTCAATTTTACCTGAGCCAGCTTTTGAGTGGTGAATTCTTAAATCAGCTCCAATAATTTCAGAAAGCGTACGTTCTAAAGCAACTGTATCTTGATCTTTAGTAGTTTCAGGTTTTTTATTTAGTTTTTTGCCATGGTTTTTAACCAAGTTTTCAACTGCTCTAACAGAAAGTTTTTTATTAATTGCTTTTTTAATAATAATGTCTTGATTATTTGGCTCTAATGTTAAAATTGCTCGTGCGTGTCCCATTTCAATAACACCTTCAGCTAATTTTGATTTAATAAAATCAGTCAAATCATTTAGCCTTAATATGTTACTTACATGTGGGCGTGACCTCCCTGTGTATTTAGAAATTTCATCGTGCGTCATCTCAAACTCAACATTTAGTTTCTGCAAGGCTTCTGCTTCTTCAATTATATTTAATTGTTCGCGTTGTACGTTTTCTACAATAGCGATTAACGCAGACTCCTTGTCTGTAGCCTCCATAACAATCGCTTCAATATTTTCTTCCTGTATTGATTGCATTGCTCTCCATCTTCTTTCTCCTGCAATTAGCTCATAGCCACTATCTGTTTTTCTAACTAAAATTGGCGTCTTTTGGCCAAGCGCCTTTATTGATGATGCCATAGATTCTAATGGCTCATCAAAAAATAATTTTCTTGGCTGGTTGATGTTTCTTGATATTTTATCGATTGGGATTTTCTGTATTGTTTTGCTCGAACTTGATACGGGATCTTTGGTGCTATGTTTTTTTTCAGGTTTACTGCTTAACAACGCCTCGAGACCTGAGCCCAATGCTTTTCTCTTACTCATAATATTTAATATAGCTCAGCATTGATAAGATGTATATATTACTATTTTTCTTGTTTTATAATTTCACCTGTCAAAGATAGATATGATAGAGAGCCCTTGGAATGTTTGTCATACTCGGTTACAGGCATTCCATGACTAGGCGCTTCAGCAACTGTTATATTTCTTGGTATTATTGTTTTAAAAAGTTTTTCTTTAAAAAATTTTATAAGCTGAGCGCTCACGTCATTGGCAAGATTATTTCTCGGATCAAACATAGTTCTTATAATCCCCTTAATACTTAAATTATTATTTGTGGATTCCTTGATAGTCTCGATCGTTGTTATTAATTCACTTAAACCTTGAAGCGCAAAAAACTCACACTGTACAGGGATCAAAACTCCATCAGAAGCAGTTAATGAACTTACTGTAAGTATATTTAATGAAGGAGGGCAGTCGATAATTATGTAATTATATTTTTTTTTAATAGTATTTAACAAGTTTCTTAATGTAAATTCTTTTTCATTTAATGAAAGCAATTTAACCTCTGCCTCTGTTAGCTCTGGTGTGGCTGGGAGTATATTAAATCCATAATTATCAAGAGATATGATTGCCTCTGACAAATTATTTCTACCCAATAGCACATCGTTTACAGAAACATCTAAAGAGTGTGGGTCAAGACCACAGCCTTTGGTTGCATTAGATTGTGGGTCTAAATCTACTAGCAATACTTTTCTTTTGGTTTTGGCCAAAGCTGCAGAAAGGTTAATGCAGGTTGTGGTTTTGCCAACACCTCCCTTCTGGTTAACTACTGACAAAATATTTGAAATCATAAAATCTCCAATATGAAGCGGTTTGTCGGGAAAAAAGGAGTTTTAATTTTATGTATAGTGCATTTTGCGGTTATTCTGTCGTCTATTTTTATAATATTTGGTATAACAAGCGCATTAGACCCTGTCATCATTAATACTTTATACCTGCCTTTTATTCTAGATTTCATCAATTTATATATATACTTTACTTTTTGAATAAAATTCATCTTTGAAACTACTTTATTGCTAAAATTTTTAATGAGGATGCTGTTAGGTGTATTGCCAATGCTAAGACTGTTTATGTCAGTCTTTACAATATCAATATTCTTTAAGTTTAATTTAATTTTAACATGCTCTAAAAAACGTATGGCCTTTTCTCTTCTATCAACTAATATAAAATTATTATCATTTCTTAGTATGCTAAGAATAATTCCTGGTATGCCAGCGCCTGTCCCAACATCAATATGAAGACCATAAGGCAAATATCCAACAAAAGAAACTGTGTCAAAAAAATCTCTCTTAATGAAGTACTCTACATTTCTTGTTGAAAGAATATTATGTTTTTCGTGCCATTTAAATAATATATCAACATAGTCATGGAATAAGCTAAGCTGGTAATTTGAAACGTCTTGGCCAGTTATTGAAATTACATCTTCAAGTTGTTTGTTTAGTTTGATCATTTAAGTTAAACCGGTTAACTTATTGTAACATTGTTTATTATGAAACATTCTTATTGAAGGGCGTGTTTTTTAATATAAATCTTTAATAAAGAAATAATAGCGGGTGTAACGCCAGGTATTCTTGATGCCTGTCCAAGAGTTAAGGGCAAAACTATTTTTAATTTTTCAACCGCCTCATTAGACAGTCCTTTTATTTTAGAATAATCTATAGAGGCTGGAATTTTTTTATTCAAAGAACTTGAAATCATCTCTATCTCAACATCCTGTCTTTTTAAATAACCCGCATATCTTTCATTAATTGCAACTAGGCGGCCAATATCTGAATTTGATGTCTTCCCAAAAGTGTCTAATTCTACTAAATCAGAATATTGAATATCAGACATTCTTAACAAGGTCTTCATAGTTTGTGGTTTTTGTATTTTTAAACTAAATTTCTTTTCAATCATTGTAGAGGCTGTTGTTCCTGGAAAAATTTTAATTGAGTCTAGGCGAATTGTTTCTTTTTTAATTTTATCTACCTTGTTAATAAATAGCTTATGCCTTTCAGAAGAAACTAAGCCAATCGCATAGCCCTTGTCTGTTAATCTTTCATCTGCATTGTCTTCTCTTAGTTTCAATCTATATTCAGCTCTGCTCGTAAACATTCTATAAGGTTCTGTAACCCCCAATGTTGTCAAGTCATCAACCATAACTCCTATATAACTTTCGCTTCTTAAAGGACACCACATCTCTTTGTTCTTAGAGAAGGATGCGGCGTTTAGTCCAGCAATAATACCTTGGGCGGCTGCCTCTTCGTAACCAGTGGTTCCGTTTATTTGTCCAGCAAAAAAAAGATTGTTTATGTTTTTAGTTTGTAAATATTTGTTTAAACCAAGAGGGTCAAAGTAACTATATTCTATGGCATAGCCAGGGTGTGAAATTACACAATTTTCTAGACCTTTTATTGTATGGAGAAATTCTAATTGTTTCTGCTCTGGCAAACAAGTTGATAAACCATTTGGGTAAATTTCTTTGTCAGATAATGTTTCAGGCTCTAAAAATACTTGGTGGGAATTTTTATCTGAAAACCTTTCAACTTTATCCTCTATTGACGGGCAATAACGAGGGCCAACAGAGTTTATTTTACCATTAAATAGTGGCGATAAATGCTTCGATGATTTAATTATTTCGTGTGTTTCCACATTTGTATAAGTTATATGGCAGGGTATCGGTGTTATGTGTTCTGGCGTTTGGTTATATTGATCATACAAAAAAGAAATATGCGGATTATTAACGTCGCTGTTTTGTTTTTCAAGATTATCAAACTTGATGGTATTTTTAAATATTCTTGGGGGTGTTCCGGTTTTGAGTCTTTTGACATTAAAGCCTTTTTCTCTAAAAAAATTATCCAAGTCTTTGGATGATTTATCGCCTGACCTTCCAGCTTCAAAGGATTTCTCACCAATGTGCACCACCCCTCCAAGAAATGTACCTGTTGTTAATACAACAGTTTTAGAAATAATTTTATCTTTTGTTTCTAACTCAACACCTGTAACAATGCCATCAGAAATTAAAAGCTTAGCAACAACCCCCTCTAATGTTGATAAGTTTTTTTGAGAAGCAATGGTGCTTTGCATCACCGTCTTATACGTATCCCTACATGTTTGTATTCTGGTTGCTTGAACCGCTGGCCCTTTTCTTGAATTTAATTTTCTTCTTTGCAATGCAGAATTATCAGCAACTTTACACAATAACCCATCTAAAGCATCTACTTCTCTTGCTAAATGAGACTTTCCGATTCCCCCAATTGCTGGATTGCAACTCATTTGACCGATGGAGTCAATCTTCATTGTTATTAATAATGTTAAAGCGCCGGTTCTTGCTGCCGCGTGTGCGGCCTCACACCCTGCATGCCCTCCACCTATTACAATTACATCATATTTCATACCATCACTTCCCTATACAAAAATCTGAAAAAACTTTGTCCAGCAATTCTTTGTTAACTTGCCCACCTAAAATTTCATCAATAATATTATGGGCGCATCTTAGTTCTTCTGCGACTATATCTAGTCCTTGATTATCATTGTATTTTTTTACCATGTAAAGATGGTCTAGCGCCTTCTTTAGCAAGTCTAAATGTCTTTGTCGTGCTGTTCCTATATTTTCATCTGAAATTAAGTTTAAATTTATTATTTCATTAATTAATAAATCAATGCCTAGATTTTCTAAAACAGAAACACTAAAGTTTTTTATGTTGTTTTGCTCAAAAAAAGAGGGTTTTTTGTTTGTTTTATCAATCTTGTTGTTTATAAGCCAGTAGTTGTCAATATTATTGTCTGTAATTATTTGTGCATCAGCTTTATCAAAACCGCATGTGTCATCAACCATATATAAAACTATGCTAGATTTTAATATTGTTTTTTTAGTTAAATTAATTCCTTCAGACTCAATCTTATTAGCTGGGCTTCTTAGGCCTGCTGTGTCATAAAAAGTAACAATACTTTTTTTAAAACTTATTTCATGCTGTATTGTGTCTCGCGTTGTCCCAGGGCGCGATGATACTATAGAGCCTTGTTCTCCTAACAACAAATTTGACAATGATGATTTTCCAACATTTGGTTTACCCACTACAGCAAATGATGTTTTACAATTAATAGCAACGCCGCTAACTGCTGATTTAATTATGCTTTCTAACTCTGAAATAATAACATTTATAGATTGGTTGTTTTTGTCCAGTTGAATATCTGGAACTTCATCTTCAGGAAAATTTATGCTGGCCTCAATCGTTGCTCTTAAATTTAAAATCATTGATTTAATATTATTAATTTTTTCTGAAAACCTGCCTTGCAAAGATTTTATTGCGGATTTAGATGCATTGCTATTAGTTGAGTTTATGATATCCATAACTGCTTCTGCTTGAATTAAATCAATTTTATTATTTAAAAAGGCTCTCTCTGTGAACTCTCCCGGATTAGCAAGTCTTGCATGTTCGCCACACAAACATTCTATAATACTATTTAAAATAACTGGGTTGCCATGGGTTTGTATTTCCAGCATATCTTCGCCCGTATATGATTTGGGGTTTTCATAAAATATTGCTATAACGCTATCAATAACTTTCCCCTCATTATCTTTAATCAATGTATTTGTGGCTAGTCTTGGTAATAAATTACCTCCAATATGTTTGGTTATGATGCTTTGTACGTGGTTACCTGAAATTCTAATAACGCCAATAGCTGCATTACCATATGCTGTAGAGATCGCCGCTATGGTTTCTGTTGTTTTCATTTTTATACGGCAAGTCTTTTGTTAATAACATATTGTTGCGTAATTGATAGTATATTATTAACAAACCAATAAAGAACTAGTCCGGACGGGAACGTGGCGAACAAAGCTGTAAAAACAAATGGCAAAGCTAAAAATATTTTTTGCTGCATTGGGTCAGTTGGCGGAGGATTTAGTTTTTGTTGTATATACATTGATACGCCCATCAAAACCGGAAGCACATAATAGGGGTCCTGGCTTGACAAATCATTTATCCAGGCTAGAAATGGAGCATGTCTCATTTCAACGCTTTCAATTATCACCCAGTATAATGCAATAAAAACAGGTATTTGTATTAATATGGGAAGGCACCCACCAAGAGGGTTTACTTTTTCTTCTTTATAAACTTTCATAAGGGCCTCGCTAAATTTTTTCTTATCATCCGCATACCTTTCTTTTAACGCATTCATTCTTGGTGTTAGTTTTTTCATTTTTGCCATAGATTTATAGCTGGTTTCTGAAAGTTTAAAAAATAAAATCTTTATTAGTATTGTCAACAAAATAATTGCCCATCCCCAGTTGCCAGAAATATAATGTAATTTATCTAAAACCCAAAATAACGGGGCCGCCAAAAAAGTTAAAACTCCGTAATCAACAGTAAGATCTATGCCTGGCGAGATATTAGAAATTTCAGAAACTGTTTTTGGCCCCGCATAAAGTCTACTATTAAAAACGACGCTTTCTCCTGGCTTAACCAGAAGATAATCGGTCACTATGCCAATAAGATAAGACTCATTGTTTAGTTTTCTAGTATATATTGTTTGTTTTAAATTATTATTACCAGGAATCCAGGCTGTGAAAAAATAATGCTGAATCATTCCAACCCATGACGATGCTGTTTTATAAAGAAAATTGCCTTCTTCAATATCTTCAAAAGTTATTTTATTAAACTTTGTTTCGTCATCATAATAGGCTGCTCCCGTATACGTGTACAACATAGTGTTACCGTTTAACTCTGGCCCTCTGTGCAAGGTATTGAATTGTCTCCATTCAATATTAGAGTTTGAATTATTTTTAATGCTTTGCTCTACATTAATTAGATGCGAGGATTTGTTAAATATATATTTTTTCTCAATATTGATATTATTTTTAGTTTTTGATTTAATGATAACGTTTAGGCTATCGCCATCCATAATGTATTCTGTCTTATTTGAGTTATATGAAATTGGTTTTTTTTCTGTTTTGCTTTGTATGTCTACTCGTGCAATATATTCTTCGCTTTTATTGTTAAGTAAAAAAATATTTTCACTGCCGGTTTTAAATTCTTTTTTAAAATTAAGTAACTCTGAAGAAACAATGGAGCCATCTTTTAGGCTAACTTTAACCTTAAGAGTGTCTGTTCTAATCGTAATAAAGTCTTCGGTTTCTAAGGCTTCGCTAGATGGAATGTCTTGCTCTTTTCTATAGTTATTTTCGCTTGGTTTTTTGTTTGCGTCTTCTGTCGCAGGGATCAAGGGTGGTGGTTGATCAACTATTTGACTGGTGGGGCTTGCTTGTTCCCACGCGTCATAAATCAGTATCAACACAAAAAAAAGAGCACTATATAGAAAAAGCCTGCTATTCATTTGTTTCCTTTTTTGGAATAGGGTCATACCCGCTTGTTCCGCCTGGCCTACAGCGGATTATTCTTTTAATAGAATGCCAGGCCCCTCTGAATAAACCATGACGTTTTATGCACTCCAAGCTATATTCTGAACAAGTTGGTAGGTGTCTACAGCTTGGCGCTAACAGTGGTGACACAATATATCTATAGCAATGTATTATTGCTGATGCGATTTTAATAGCAGTTTTATTGATTGTGTCCATTCTTGCATAAGAATATCACTTATTTCGTTTTTTTCGGAATAGATTTTGTTAGAAATTACCATCAAAATTTGAACATTGTTTAAGTTTTTAGATTTATCTTTGAAATCTTCCATAACTCTTCTTTTTATTAGGTTTCTTATCACCGCTAATTTAATTGCTTTTTTAGATATTGATATTCCGAGCCTTGAAGCTTTGTTGGGTTGTGTTTTGTAATAAAAAACAGAGTTTTCATTTATAATTTTTTTGTGGCGCTTAAAATTAGCTAGGGTTGTGCTTTTAACTTTTATTGAATAGTCTGCTTTTGACAAAAGATTACGCGCTTAGCACCGCTCTGCGTTTTGATCTTCGGGCGCTGAGTATTGCTCTGCCCGCCGCAGTGCTCATTCTGGCCCTAAAGCCATGCTTTCTTTTGCGTTTTAGGTTGCTGGGTTGAAACGTTCTCTTCATAGTCTTCTTTCTCGGTCTAATATAATGGTGATTATAATTTTCTTTGTCAATGTGTAAATAAATTATTTTTATGAGATAATAACACTTACCGCGATAAAAAGCATTATTGACGTAAACACTATGAATGAATCAGCACTTTGGGATAAATGCCTAGAGGCCTTTAACGACGTACTCTCAGACAAACAAATGAAGACGTGGTTTCACCCTCTGGAAGTTCGAAGGGACAGCAACACATTAAAAGTTGTTGCTCCTAATAAGTTTGTTAAAGATGAGATTGAAAACGAGTATTTCTTGTTGATAAAAGAAACCGTGATAAACAAAAGCCTGAACCAAGTATCTGAAATTCTGCTGTCGTTGCCTGATCTGCCCCCACAAAAACAAAAAACTGTTGGAAAACGCAAGCCTCTTAAAAACAGTCTAAACAAAGACTTAACGTTTAATAATTTTGTCGAGGGTAAGTCTAACCAGCTTGCAAAAGCCGCCTGTGTTTCTGTGGTTTCGGCTCTGGGGCAGTACAACCCGCTTTATATTTATGGTGGTGTTGGCTTGGGGAAAACACATCTTCTTCACTCCATTGGCAATGAAATACTTAGAGTGGAGCCCTCCAAGCATGTAGTGTACCTGCATTCTGAAAAATTTGTTCAAGGCATGGTGACTGCGCTGAGAACACATAAAATTGAAGAGTTTAAAAACTTTTATCGCTCTGTTGATGCGCTACTAGTAGACGATATCCAGTTTTTTGCTAACAAAGAAAGGTCTCAAGAAGAGTTTTTCCATACATTTAACTCTCTTTTCGAATATAAAAAACAAGTTGTCTTAACTTCCGACAAATACCCGAAAGAAATAAGCGGCCTAGAAGAAAGAATTAAATCAAGGTTGGTTTGGGGAATGAACGTGATGATTGACCCGCCAGACTTAGAGACAAGAGTGGCTATACTCCATAAAAAAGCCGGGTTGGTTGGAGAGAAAATTCCTGATGATGTGGCGTTTTTTTTAGCAAAAAACGTTTATTCAAATGTTAGAGAATTAGAGGGGAGTTTGAGAAGGTTGATTGCAACGGCTCATTTTAAAAGAGATGAAATTAATTTGTCTTTTGCGAAGGAAACCTTTAAAGATTTAATATCCCTGCAGGAAAGGCTTATCACCATAGAGCAAATTCAAAAAACCGTTGCCTCCTACTATAAAATTAGAGTTGCTGATCTTTTGTCTGCGAAGAGGGACAGGAAAATAACTCTTCCTCGCCATGTCGCAATGATGATAGCAAAGGAACTAACGAACCACAGCCTTCCTAGCATTGGAGATGGCTTTGGTGGGCGAGACCACACAACTGTTTTACATGCGTGCAAAAAAATTAAAGGGTTAAGGTTAAAATCACCTTCTCTTGAGCAAGACTACCAAAATATTGTGCATAGCCTACATAACTAACTGTTAAAAAAATGTTAATATTTTTGAGGCCTTTTTTTATCCACACGCTCTCAACACCCTTATAACCGCAAACCAAGCAGCTACAAAGCTCAAACCAACACCGAAAACCATACACCTCTACTCTCCAGCGAATTTTTTCAAAAACTAATAATAAAAATAATATATAATTTATATATGATTATAAAGATCAACAAAAACCAATTAGTCGAACCATTAAAGAATATAACCGGGGTGTCTGAGCAGAAACAGGCGATGCCTATATTGGGGAACGTTTTGCTTAGAAGTCAATCTGGGGTTCTTTTGTTAGTGGGCAGCGACCTAGAGGTTGAGATTAGCTGTTCTGTGGAAGTCCCTGGTTTAGAGGATTTTGAAACGACAGTACCCTCTAGAAAGTTCTTTGATATTTTAAAATCGTTAGATTCAGAACAGGTGGGCCTGGAGTTCTTGGAGGGCAAAGTTGTTATTAAGGGAGGAAATAGCAAGTTTACAGTTTCAACACTACCCGCGGACAACTTCCCCTATAAAAACAAAGAGGCCAGCCACAAACACAAAGTTTCTGTGGCTATGTTTGAAAAACTTATCGCAGCAACAGCGTTTTCGATGGGGCAACAAGACGCTAGGCATTTTTTAAACGGTTTGTTTTTTGAAATAGGAGGCGACAGGATTACCGCAGTAGCAACAGATGGCCACAGGCTTGCTATGGCAGTAATAGATCAAAAAAACGAGATAGATGAAGCGGCAACATGCATAATTCCAAGAAAGTGTATTGTTGAGCTTAAAAAGATTTTAGCTACATTTAGCGACAATAAAGAGAAGTTAGCTGAATTTAGTGTAAACAATAAAGAGTTTTCTCTTAAAATAGAGGGATACACCCTTACAAGCAAGCTAATAGAGGGCAACTACCCTGACTACAAAAAAGTCTTTCCAGAAAGCCTTCCCAACACGCTTACCGTAGACAAACAAAACCTTAAGCTAGCGCTACAGCGCATGTCCATCCTTTCGAGCGAGCAATACAAAGGGGTAAAACTAAATGTTGATAAAACCGAACTTAGGCTGTCAGCAACAAACCCCATGCAGGAACAGGGGGAAGACATTGTTCCTTGCCAGTACACTGGAGACCAGATTGAGGTGGGTTTTAATTTAAGCTACATAATAGAAGTGATCGACGCGATTAATTCTAAAGAATTAAAAATTATGTTAAACACAGCAGATTCGGGGTGCCTAATTTCATCTGAAAAAGACGAGGCAAACAGCAAATACATTATAATGCCTATGCGGATATAGGCTTGAAGGTTTTGCAGCTATCTACGTCTGGGCTTAGGTCGCTTGACCTCTTAACAATTTTTCCGTCTTCTGGTCTAAACTTTATATTTGGCAAAAACAACGCAGGAAAAACGTCGCTGTTGGAAGCTCTATACCTTTGTGGTAATGCTAAAAGTTTTAAGCAAACTAACGTGGACTGTTTAATTAAAAAGGACAAAAAGAACCTAAAAATTCTGTTAAAATCAGTTAAGTTCGGTGAAAACGATACTATAAGTTATGAAAAGACGTTAAATATACAAAAAAAGGCAAAAATTAATGATAAAAGCGCCAATACGTTTTCCCTAATGGTGCAGACGCCACTGGTGTGTTTGACTTTTGGGAGCGAAAACTTAATTAACCTTTCCCCAGAACACCGCAGGAGCCTGTTAGACACAGGGCTGTTTCACGTGAAACATGAATATTATGAGATATACAAGTCTTTTTCAAACAACCTTAAACAAAGAAACAAGCTGCTAAAAACAGCCACATATGAGAACCTTGACTTCTGGACTAATAAAATAATTGAAGACAGCCTAATAATTAATAAACATAGAGGCGATTATTTTCAAAAACTTCAGAGAGCCTATGCCGCTATTATCCAAGAGATGGTGGGTTTTGACAAAGAGACCTACGGTGATATTAAAAACTCCCGAATTTCATATTATCAAGGTTGGCCCAAAGATCTTTCTGTGGAAGAAGCTTACGCCTCTTGTCTAGAAAAGGACAAAGCACTGAAATATTCAACTACGGGCCCTCACCGCGCCGATGTTTTTATAACTACAGATGCCGACAATATCAAAGAGATTGGGTCAATGTCTACACAAATTATAGTAAGCCTTTGTTTTATGCTTGCCCAGGCAAGGGTGTTCCACGTGGAACAAAAATATAGACCCATTTTATTAATAGATGATTTATTTTTTGGAATTGATGATAAGAACCTAGCGCTTGTGATAAACTTACTACTAGAGTCAAAAATCCAATGTTTTTTGACCGCGCCGGATCTTTATAAAGAAACAATAACTGGGCTCCACTTAGACCATAAAGAGACCAAGATGTTTGAGCTCAAAAATGGTGTAATTACAGAGGAAAAGAATGCCAAAAAAAACATATGATTCATCAAATATAAAAGTACTAAAAGGCCTTGAGGCAGTACAAAAACGCCCCGGAATGTATATTGGGGACACAGATGATGGCAGCGGGCTACATCAAATGGTATTTGAAGTTTTAGACAACGCAATAGACGAAGCGCTTGCGGGGTATTGTGACACCGTCACCATTACCGTGCATGAAGACCAATCGGTTACAGTAATTGATAACGGGAGAGGAATACCGGTTGATGAACATCCAGATGAAAAACGATCAGCTGCTGAAGTTATTTTAACGGTCCTACATGCTGGAGGAAAATTTGATGATAATTCCTATAAAGTTTCAGGCGGGTTGCATGGCGTGGGGGTCTCTGTTGTAAACGCTTTATCCGAAACTCTTGAATTAACGGTATATAAAAATGGAAAAATTCACAGCCAAGAATATCTCAACAGCAAACCAGTGGCATCGCTTAAAGTTACAGGCGACACCGACTTAACTGGAACAAAAATACGATTTAAGCCAAGTAAAAAATTTTTTAGCCTAACAACATTTAGTTCAGATCTACTTAAAAAAAGACTTAAGGAGCTTGCCTTTTTAAATTCAGGCATCAGGATTAACTACGTTGATGAGTCAAAATCTACCGAAGATACTTTTAAATATGATGGCGGGATTGTTGAATATATTAAAGAAATAACAAAAAAGAAATCCTTAATCCAAGAAAAAATTATTTTTTTTCAGTCAGATAAAAAGAACATAAATATTGAAATAGCCATGCTTTGGTCTAATTCATATCAAGAGGAAATATTAACGTTTACAAACAATATCCCACAGAAAGATGGCGGTACACATTTGGCGGGTTTTAAATCATCGCTAACTAAAACTATTAACACTACAATCCTTAAACAACCCCAATACAGTAAGGATAAAATTGATATCACAGGCGAAGACACGCGCGAAGGCTTGTCAGCAATTATTTCAGTTAAAATGTCAGACCCTAAATTTTCATCACAAACAAAAGATAAGCTGGTGTCTTCTGAGATAAAAGGGATTGTAGAGTCAGTTCTCAATGCAAAATTAAATGAATTTTTTGCCGAAAACCCAAAAGAGCTTAAATCTATAGTTGCTAAAATATATCAAGCAGCAAAGGCTCGCGAAGAGGCACGCAAAGCTAAAGAATTAATTCGACGCAAAGACCCGTTGAGCATTGGCAATCTTCCTGGGAAGCTTTCTGACTGTCAGGAGAAAGACCCTACAAAAACTGAGCTTTTTATTGTAGAGGGTGATTCAGCGGGAGGCTCAGCAAAGCAAGCAAGAGACCGTAAAACACAAGCTATTCTTCCTCTCAAGGGAAAAATTCTTAACACACAACGCGCGCAAGACCATAAGGTGCTTTCATCATCTGAAATTGCAACTCTAATTACCGCCTTAGGCTGTGGTTTTGGGGAGGACTGTAAGCCCGACCCTAATGGAGGAGTGGCAAACTTGCGTTATGGGAAAATCATAATAATGACTGATGCAGATGTTGATGGCGCGCATATTAGGACATTGCTTTTGACGCTTTTTCAAACAAAAATGAAAGCATTAATTGATTTGGGGCATGTTTTTATAGCTCAGCCGCCTCTTTATAAAATGAAAAAAGGTAAAACCCAGAAATATTTTTCAGATGACGAAGAGCTGTTGAGATTTGTTTATGGCGATATTGCTTCGAATGTCGTTGTTTCTATTGATAATAAAGCTATTAATAAAGATATATTGCTGAAACTTTTGCTCAACTATTCAAAAATGAATACCGTTATTGATCAATTTTCTGCAAAAAGAGACAAGATGTTTTTGCGGAATCTGTCTTTTCATAAAAAATTAGACCAGTCATCTTTTAAAAATAAAAAAGATATTAGAGAATGGTGTAAAACTTTTGCCGACTATTTAAATAATAATACGCCTGTCAACGTTGTATTTAATTTGTCTGTAATGGAAAATGAGGATGATGGCGAATTATCTATTCATATTGATAAAAAACTTAATGGTGTAACATCGGCCTTAGAGCCTCTAAATAGACATTTTTTTAGTTCAGATTCGTATTTAGATTTAATGTCTCTTGGGCTTAATAAATATGCTAACAGCTATTTTAATTATAAAAATAATGATGGTGTCGAGTCTGCGCGATACAGCCTTACCGAGTGTTTTGATAAGCTTATTTCTGCTTCAAAAAACTCTATAACATTACAGAGATATAAAGGCCTAGGTGAAATGAACCCGCCCCAGCTAGAAGAAACCACTATGAATCCAAAAAGTAGAACTTTAATAAAAGTGTTGCCATTAGAGGATGGGAACCAAGTAGTTGTGGAGCTTATGGGAGATGATGTAGAAATGAGAAAACAATTCATTAAACAGGAATATAGCTCAGTTAAAAATCTAGACATATGATTGTAGCAACCTGGAATGTTAACTCGATTAAAGTTCGCCTGCCCAATGTTTTGCAATACTTAAAACAATTCCAGCCTGACATACTCGCACTACAAGAAACTAAATCATTAGATGAAAATTTTCCAGAAGAGGAAATTAAAGCGGCAGGATACAACTGCTATTTTTGTGGGCAAAAGACATATAATGGTGTCGCCATTATTTCAAAAGCTCAGTGCACAGATATAGAATTTAATCCTATAGTTATTGATAAATCAGAAATTAGATCTATAGCAGGAACATATGCGGACACTAAGATCATTAATGTTTATGTGGTAAATGGGCAAGACGTAGGAGCAGAGAAATATTTACATAAACTCAACTGGCTCAAAAAACTTAACTCATACGCCAAATCTTCTTTAAAAAAAAACAAGAAACTAATTATTCTTGGAGATTTTAATATTGCTCCTACTGACGACGATGTATTTGATGTTGGGAAAACGAAAGAGCAAATATTATGTTCTACCAAAGAAAGATCGTCGCTCGCAGAACTTTTAAAGCTAGGCTTTTATGATATTTTTAATGATTTTAATTTTCCTGCTAAAACTTTTAGCTGGTGGGATTACAGAGGAGGAGCCTTTCATAGAAATATTGGTTATAGAATTGATTTAATTCTTGGAAGTAAGCCTATACAGGCTAATTGTTCTGAATATATTATTGATAAGGAAACGCGACATAAGTCTTGGTGTTCAAAAGAGCCGCGAACTTCAGATCACGCGCCAGTTAGGGTAATAATAAATGAGTAATTTAATATAGCAGTCTAAGTTACACTTTGATATTATCAAATAAGTAGGAAATATCATGAAATCAATAATGATTTATAATTCCAAGGGTGGCTCCGGGAAAACAACGCTTGCGGTTAATCTTGCAGCATATTATGCAAAAGCGGGAATCCCGACAACGATTGTAGACTTAGACCCGCAACAATCTAGTATGCAGTGGCTTGACGCAAGACCTGTGTCCAAACCTAAAGTTAGTGGTACAAAAAAATTTAACAAACTTGTTAAAAGAGCAAAGAACGCTGTTGTGATATATGATTTACCAGCTGCGATATATGGGAATAAACTAACTTCGTATATCAAAAAAGCCAATATTGTTGTTGTTCCTGTGTTGCCATCCCCTATCGATATGAAGGCCGCAAAAGAATTTATACAATCTTTAAGAGCCATGGGGTCTGTCATTAGGAATAGAGTCCAGATTGGCTTAGTTGCGAATAGATGTAGGGCCCACACCAATATTTTTCTAGAATTAGACAGTTATTTGTTGAAAGAAAAAGGAATAAAATACGTTACTGCTTTTAGAGATAATACTAATTATCTAAAATCTGCTCGTTCGGGGTTAGGTATTTTTGAGATGGGAGAAGCAATGACCGCGCAAGACCGAGAAGAATGGAAGCCATTAATTAGCTGGATAGGCATAAAATAATTAAAGACTAGCCCGCACCCCATCTTCAAGACTTAAATATTTTATACAGCTTGGGAAGAGGCTAAACATTTTATTAACATTCAGCACTCTAGATTCTTTTAAAAACGACAGCCTTTGTTTGGTATAAACATTTAGCGCTTCTTCATATGTTACATAGTTGGTAATTTTTACTCCCAATAACATGCCTATAATTTCATAGTAATCTGTTGAAGATACTGGATTCCCATCGCTAACATTAATAATTTCACATTTATTTAAATCTTCTGACGCAGTTGCGGCAATAACTATACCAGCAAGGTCTTCAACATGTATTAGGTTTGTAATTTTACTTTCTTGCTTTTTAATAATTGGTTCCCCAGATTTTATTCTGTCTATGGGCAACCTTCCCTTTCCATAAATTCCTGGCACACGAAGAATTATTAAATTTATATTTTTTCGTTTACAATAACTCGTCAATTGCGTTTCCGCGCTAACCCGTCGTTTTGCTCGGTCTGTACTAGGACTCACCTTGCATGATTCATTAACCTCTTGGCCATTACAATCCCCATAAACACCACTCGTGCTGATATAAATAAGTCGTTTGGTTTTTACTTCTTCTAAATTTTTTAAAAAATTTTTTATCCTATAATCTTTTAAAGATACTGTGCTTGGAGGGGCCATATATACTATTGTTGCTTCATTAAAATTTTCTAATTTTAAAATATCATCATCCAGATCCATTTTTATTGACTCTATTGAAGACGGTCGATTTTTTTTTGTTCTAGATATTTCAATTATTTGGCAAGGTAAATTTTTTTCTATCATACTTCCTATGATGTAATTACCCAAATATCCACTCCCCACTAAAATTATTTTATTGTTCATTATTTAATATGGCGCCAACATAATGAGTCGCATCATTTAAATTATTTACAACTATAGTTTTAGAAATATCTTTCATTTTATAAACCACTCTTTTATTTGGCACAACATATATAATTTTATAATCTTTAATAAACCGAGATGTTTTGTTTAAAAATGTTTTCAACGCAAACCTACTGGAAACAATTACATAATTGGTATTATTTGGGTCTAAATCTTTTTTGGTTATCTTGATATTTTTATTTTCCTCTCTGCTGTAAACTTTTGAAACATGCACAGACTGTCCATTTTCTATTAGCATTTGATTAATCACGCCTCTTCCGTCTACTCCGCAAAATATAATATAATTTTTTCGATTATTTTCTGTCTTTGATATTGTTGTATAAATAATTTTTGCTAAATTTTCACTTGAGCTTTCATCTTTAGGATAGATGGCATTCATGTCTAAATTTTCTTTAATTAAACCGCTAGTATATTTGCCAAGACAATATATAACTGGCTTATATTTTTTTAAATTATCCCAATAATCTTTACTATGAATTACAGCATTCTTGCTTTGGAAAACTGCAGCGTCAAAATTTGTCTCAACAGGAGGGCAAGAATTAGCTCGCGGGCTAATCTTAACCACAATTTTTTTATCAATAGCTATGTTTTTATCCTCACAAATTTTTTTAATCTCGGAGAATATTGTCATTTCAGATAAGACTAGTATCTTCATTTTGTATTATTTTAACAATTTTCTAGCGCCTTGGCTTATAAATATCTTCGCTAGATGTTTTCCAATATCTATATTTTCATCTGTACCACACTCATATGCAGCCATGATATGTTTTTGCCCGTCTAATGACGAAACAAAAGCTTTAACATTAATTTTTTGGTTTTTTATTGACGCATAAACACCAATAGGTGACATACAATCACCACCAATTTGTTTTATGAAATCTCTTTCCTCTTTGGCGCATCTTTCAACCATATCAATATTATATTTTTTAAGGATTTTTTTAATTAATTTGTTAGTTTTAAGATATTCTACACAGAGTATTCCTTGCCCTGCTGACGGCACAAAGTCATCGGTTTCAATATATTGTTTAATTTTATCTTGCATTGACAACCTGTGGAGACCTGCTGCTGCAAGTATAATTCCATCCATTTTTCTTTCCTTCATTTTTTTAAGACGTGTTTGGACATTGCCTCTTAAATTTATAATTCTAAACTCATTAGAAATATTTTTTAGCATTGCCGTTCTTCTTGGACTAGATGTCCCAATTATTGCATTTTTGGGCAAATCATATATTGATTTATATTTCTCAGACACTAGGGCATCAGATGGGTTCTCTCTATTTGAAATCGTCGCGATATCAAATTTATTGTTGATTTCTGCTGGGACGTCTTTGAGAGAATGCACAGCTATGTCGGTTTCTTTTTTTAATAAAGAATCCTCTAGCTCTTTAATAAAAAGCCCTTTCCCTCCGTGCTGTTTGAACATTTTATCTGAAATTTTATCGCCAGAAGATGTCATTGGCTTCACTTTTATTTTCGCGTCTTGTTTTAGAATAGCTTCCACCCTTTTAGCTTGTATTAGCGCTAGCGGACTATTTCTTGTTGCTATTCTTATAATATCTTCCATATTTATAATTTTTTATATTTGTTTATACTATACTTACTATAAAACAATGTAATTACAAATTATTAAATATTATGAAAAATGTTACTTGGTCTAGTAGATTTACCAAACAAATAGATTCAGAGGTTTTGGAATTTAGCCAAAGCTTAAGTATTGACGTTGTGTTATATGAGGCTGATATCTCTGTAACTGCAGCTCACGTAGAAATGTTATGTAAATGCGGGCATATAAAGACTTCTGAATTAAAAAAAATATTGCTTGGCCTTAAAAAAATTAAAAAACTAGCAGAATCTGGCAAGCTTCCTTGGTCGATAGATTATGAGGATGTTCATATGAACATAGAAAATAATCTAGTTAAAATAATTGGTGAGGTCGGTAAGAAAATACACTTAGGAAGGTCTAGAAATGACTTAGTAACGACAGACCTTAGATTATACTTGAGAGATTTTTTAGATATACTAGTTGATAAGACAAGAGACTTGCAATTTGTTCTTGCTAAGATAGCCCAGTCGCATTCTACAAACTTGTTTCCTGGGTATACACATCTTCAAATAGCTCAACCAGTGATTTTTGGACAACATTTGTTGGCTTGGTCAGAAATGATTTCGAGAGATGAAAACAGATTAATAAATGCTAGGTCCGGCCTTAATATTATGCCTTTAGGCGCAGCAGCACTTTCTGGCACATCTTTAAAAACCAATAGAGCTATGGTAGCTAAAAAACTTGGATTTGAAGCAGTTACGAAAAACTCTATGGATGCTGTTAGCGATAGAGATTATGTTCTAGATTTTGCTTATTGCAATTCCATGATGATGATGCATTTGTCTAGAATTTGTGAAGAATTAGTTTTATGGTCTAACCCACAATTTAATCTTATAAGTTTAGATGAAGGATTTTGTACGGGATCTTCAATAATGCCGCAAAAGAAAAACCCAGACGTGCCTGAACTAATAAGAGGTAAAACAGGAGGGGTATATGGATCATTGTTTGGTTTGTTAACTCTTATGAAAGGTTTGCCGTTAACATATAATAGAGATCTTCAAGAAGATAAAACACTCATTCTTGAATCTATAGATACCACCCTAAGTTGTCTCCATATTATTACAAAATTAATATCTACACTAAAATTAAATAAACAAAAAGCCATAGAAGTTGCCTCTTCATCATTTTCTACCGCTACAGATTTAGCAGAATATTTATCTAAAAAAGGAGAGCCATTTAGATCCTCGCACCACATTGTTGGCAAAATTGTAAAATTCTGTGAAAAGAAATCTATCAAACTTGAAGACATGGACATAAAAGATTTACAAAAGTTTTCATCAAATATAACCATGGATGTATTTAAGGCAATAAACCCTGAAAATTCTGTTAATTCAAGATCAGGTCTAGGCGAGACATCTTCTTCGTCAATTAAAAAACAAACTAGTGAAATTTTTAAAAGATTAAGAAAGTTTGGCTATAAATAATGTTTTCTAGACTCAATATTTTAATATTAACTATTTTTTTTGTAACGCCAGCTTTTCCTTCTGTGTTAACCATTGCAGATTATACGA
Organism: uncultured Gammaproteobacteria bacterium; assembly: GCA_913041905.1. Taxonomy (GTDB): domain Bacteria; phylum Pseudomonadota; class Gammaproteobacteria. The sequence goes on along the minus strand of CAJWJQ010000006.1, from coordinate 5,753 downwards.
AACATAAAAATAGTTCTAAATACGATCATTATTTATATGGATTAGAGTCTGGGTTGGATTGGGCAAATGATTATATTTTTCAAAAAAATAATACCCTCATATTTTGTAAGCCTAGCGAACTTGAATTGTCTGCTAATCAGTTAAGAAAGTTTATAGACAAAGAGCTTGAGCGGAACTCTTCGTTTTACGACAAGTATAAAGACGCCCCCCTTCTTGGCTTGGCTTTGAGAAATGCATACATAGATAATTTTCCATGTAATTAATACAAATTACCCCTAGAAGATTAGTGTTTTTGCATTATAATATTATCTACACGTAAACTAATAGGAGAAGCATTATGCCTGATCATCCAGTACCACAAGGCGATGATATAATTTTACCTGACGGAACAGTTGTTGGGTCTTGGAACGGAGACGATGTAAAAGATCTTCAAGTAGAAGTCCAACGAATAATAAAAGAACAAAAAGATGGCGGAGCTGATCGTAATAACCTTCTTATTAGATTTGGTGTTCCACATTTTGATCAAACACCTGATAATCTTAAACCTTTTATAGCATATGCTATTTGGGGCGTAGATAAAAAAGGAATGTGCCTAACTCACAGAAGAGCTGACCACTTTGAAACAGTTGAAAAAATCAACGAAAAATACGGAAGTGAAACAGCTATGGCCGCAGCACAACGATACAGAGAACCACAATAATTTTTAAATCTAATGAATCTGTTTTTGACATGGTTCATTAGATTTTGTCTTTCAGCCAGCTAACTAGACTGTCTGTAACCTCTTCAGTTATAGTGTGCCCAAAGTCGCCCGTATACGTAGTAATTTTTTCTGTTTTAGATTTTATAAATGAAATACTTTTTTCGTAACTTTTAAATAATATAGCCTTGTCTTTATAGCCATGCGCCATAAATATCTCAGCATCTTGAATTTCCATATCATTATATATATCAACATTAGGCATGTACCCAGATAGAGCGATACAGCCTTTTATGTTAATAAATTTACTGAACAATAGACTTAACGATAGTGCTGCGCCTTGGGAAAATCCCCCAATAAATAAATTATTTTCTTTTGCGTGCCTTTTTATAAGATTACATACACCTGTTTGTGAGTCGCACAGCCCTTTATAATCTTCTGTAATCCCCTTTTCGTGGTTAATTGGCAATGGATACCAAGATCTTTTCCCGTCAACAATTGGCGCATTAGGTATAATTATGAATAATTTTTCATCTAACAACATATTAATAAGTTTCATAGATGGCTCAAATGACCAGTTATTTGAGCCATATCCATGAAGCCAAACTAGGCATGCCGAATCATTTGATGAGTTTCCTATTGTTAAAAAATTATCGTCATTTAATTGTGTCATCAGTCTAGCGGACCTAAAATATTGTGACTATAATGTAACATATGACATATAGATTAAAACAGTTATTAGAAAAGTCCCTTAATTTATTAATAATCACAATATTGCTATCATTCCTACACGCATGTGGAAACAAAGGACCTCTTATAGTGCCTGCAACCACTAGCCCAGATATTTCAGAACAAGAAACAATAACAAATGATGAGCAATGACCGTAGACTATAGGGAAAACATACTTTTTTTTGATGATTTAAATTTACTTGATTTTGCATTACTTAATCAAACACCATTTTATTTATATTCTGAGAAAACAATACTAAATAATTACAACTCTTATGTTGATTCATTTGCTAACCATGATCATCTCATTTGCTATTCTGTAAAGGCTAATTCTAATCTTTCAGTACTTTCTCTTCTTGCAAAGCTTAATTCAGGTTTTGATATTGTTTCTGCTGGAGAGCTATTAAGAGTTATTGAAGCTGGAGGAGATCCTTCAAAAACTGTTTTTTCAGGAGTTGGTAAAACGGAAGATGAAATTAGGTTAGCTTTAGAAAAAAATATTATGTGTTTTAATATAGAGTCTTTAGAAGAGTTAGCCACAATTAATAAAATTGCATTAGAGCATAATACAGTAGCGAATATATCAATCCGAGTTAATCCATCTATAGATGCTAAGACGCATCCATATATAACGACAGGTTTGAAAGATAATAAATTTGGCATCGATGAATCCGAAGTGATTAATGCCTATAAAGAAGCATCTAAACTAAAGGGCTTAAATATATTTGGAATAGATTTTCATATAGGATCACAAATAATGGATGTTGCTCCATATAAAGACTCATTATTAAAAATTATAAAAATTATAAATGAGTTAAAAAAACTCAATATTAATATCACGCATATTGATATAGGGGGTGGACTAGGTATATCTTACACAGGTGAAAAGGCACCTTCTAAAACTGAGTTTGTTAAATCTTTAACTGACGCTCTTAAAACATTAAATTTAAAAATTATAATTGAACCAGGGAGGTCTATAGTTGGAAATTCTGGTTTACTAGTAACAAAGGTTATTAATGTAAAATCAACACCTACAAAAAAATTTATAATTGTTGATGCAGGTATGAATGATTTTATAAGACCTCCTTTGTATGATGCTTATCATTCTATAAAAGAAATATTTTTATCTGATATAGAGAAGTTTAAGTGTGATGTTGTCGGCCCTATTTGTGAGACTACAGATTTCTTTGGCAAAGATAGATTATTGGGGGCTTCAAAAGGAGATTTTTTAGTGATTGAAGATACTGGAGCTTATGGGTCTGTGTTTGCATCTAATTATAATACTAGACCTAAAATTGCAGAATACCTTGTTAAAGGAAATAATGCTGTTTTAATTAAAAGTCGTGAAACAGTGGAAAATATTTTGGCTAATGAAAAAAGTTTACTTAAGTAGCAGTGCTAATTTAAAAACATGCCTATAAACTATACAAAAATGAATAGCCAAGGTAATGATTTTATAGTCATTGATATTGCAACTGAGGTCTTTGAAGAGACGCACGATAATATAACTAAAATATGTTCTCGAGAAAATATAGGTTGTGATCAGTTGCTGCTTATAAATACATCTAATCTAGAGAATGTAGCTTGTAAAATTTATAATAGTGACGGCACGTCAGCGTGTCAATGCGGTAATGGTTTGAGAGCCATCATGTTATATCTTAAAATAAAATTTTCAATCACTAAGTCAACAATTAAAGTCTGCGCTAAAGATTATAATGCACAAATTATTGGCAGAAATAAAATATCTGTTGATTTTGGCAAACCTATTTTTTTAGAAGATAAAGATAACAATGAAGACTTTGCCCCTGGTTATGGAGGATCTGTAGTGGATGTTGGTAATAAACATTTTGTGATTCTGTTTTCATGCATAGGTCTCGAAACCAGCACAATATACCCTAAGGACTTAGACCATCATTCAGAAAAACTAAATAAATTACAATCTAAATATAATTTAACTTTTATTTTAGAGGGCTCCATGGGTAATCCTGTCAGAATAAAGGTAAAGGAAAGAGGAGCTGGGTGGACTAAATCTTGTGGCAGTGGGGCTATTGCAGCTGCAGCATGTTCCATTGGAATGGGAAAGAGCTGTGGATCACCAATAATAGTAGAGCAAGACGGAGGGACGCTAGAAGTCCACTTTGATGATAGTGAGTCATTAAAATTAGTAGGACCGAGTGAATTTGAATATGATGGTGTTTGGGATGGATAACATTTCTGTTTTCATAAAAAAATTTATATCTTTTATTAAAATTGAAAAAAGATATTCAAACTATACTGTAAAAAATTATTCACTAGATTTAGAACAGTTTAGAATTTATTTAAACACATCAAATATTTCTAATTTAGACAACATAACAAATAGTATTATTCAAACTTACCTTAATTCTTTAAATAAGCATGGCTTAAATCCTACAAGCATTGCTAGAAAAAAATCCTCAATACGATCATTATTTTCATTTTTAGTAAAAAAAAGAATTATAAAAACAAATCCTGCTCAAAATATTATTACACCAAAAAGAACTAGCAAGCTACCCCATGTATTATCAATTGAAGAGGTCAATAAATTATGTGATTTACCAGGAACTTCATTTGCTGCATGCAGAGATAGAGCAATAATTGAATTGTTGTATAGCTCAGGCTTAAGACTTAGCGAGATTACGTCGTTAAATATTAACTCTATAGACTTATCTGATAAAATGTTGTCAGTATACGGCAAAGGGAATAAGCAAAGATACTTGCCAATTGGAGGAAAAGCTATTATCGCGTTGAATCATTGGATTAAGTTTAGATCATCTAAGATTAAAAATAATGAAACCGCCCTTTTTTTAAATAAATATGGAACTCGCCTTTCAAACCGATCTATCCAACAAAGATTAGATTACTGGTGTAAAGCGCTTAGCCTTAATTGCAAAATAAGCCCTCATACTCTTAGACATTCATGTGCTACACATCTATTAGAATCGTCTGGTGATTTAAGAGCTGTTCAAGAATTTTTAGGACATGAAGATATAAGTACTACACAGATATATACACATATGAACTTTGATCATTTGAAATCTATTTATGACAAAGCTCATCCTAGGGCAAAAACTACTGAAAAGTAATAGATTTTTAAAAATAAGTGAAATAATTTTTTTATGAATATATACTTTACCAATGATAAAACCTACTGAGATAAGATATATTAAAAAAAGCAACATCGTTTTCATTAAATTTGAAGACGGAATTAGCGAAAATTTAACTGTTGAGTATTTAAGGTGCTTTTCACCATCTGCGGAAGTAAAAGGTCATGGTCCTGGCCAAGAAGTTTTACAAACAGGGAAAGAAAATATAGGCATTGACAATATTGAACAAGTTGGAAATTATGCGGTTAAAATTATTTTTGGTGATGGGCATAATACAGGATTATATTCGTGGGAATATTTGCATGAATTATGTGTAAATTACAAACAAAATTGGCATGAGTATCTAGATAAACTTTCAAAATCAGGATATGTTAGAAAAAAATATGAGTAAAATTATAGAAATATCAACAGATAAAGCGCCTTCAGCTATTGGAGCTTATTCGCAAGCAATTAAAGTTAATAATATGATTTTTATTTCAGGGCAAATTCCCTTAAACCCAAAAACTATGGAGATAGTTCCTGGAAACTTTGATTGTCAAGTGGACCAAGTTCTAGATAACATAATCTCGATAGCTATGGAAGCTGGGTGCAATGCAAATAATGTTGTCAAAATAACTGTTTTCTTGAAAAACTTAGAGAATTTCCAAGCAGTGAACAAAGCAATGGAGAGAGCTTTTTCACAGCCATATCCAGCTAGAGCCGCTGTTGAGGTTAGCAGGTTGCCCAAGGATGTTGAAGTAGAGATGGATGCTATTTTGATTGGTAATTAATGATAAATGTCTGCAATAAAAAAATTAGAAGATAGAGAATTAGAGAGCATTCCAGGCATAGGTCCTGCCATAAAATCGCAATTAAATAAAATAGGCATATACAGGATTACAGATTTATTATTATTTTTACCATCCTTCTTAATTGATAAAACAAAGACCACAAAAGTTTCTGATGCCGTTAACTCTTCTAAATGCATATTCATAGGAGTTATTGAGAAAGTTTTCATCACGAAAGGGTTTAACCCTAATTTAATTGTGACCACATACATTGAAGAGAAAAAGATTCAGATTAGATTTATCCATAAAATAATAATGTATTCAAAACTCAAAGCTGGTATGAAAATTAGAATTACTGGGACACTGTATATCAAAAATGGATTATATCAATTTATACATCCTGAGATAGAGGTTTTTGATTTAGAAAAATCATT
>CAJWJQ010000005.1:0-37915 GCA_913041905.1 uncultured Gammaproteobacteria bacterium | reverse complement strand
TCTCCCCTCTATTAATAATTAAACTTATTTTTAATGCAATCTATAGAAAAAATGGTCTGAGATTTATTTCTTCTAGACTTGGTTTGTTTAATTACAAAATTTACAGTGATAGCATTTGGATGCATGCTTCCTCAATTGGTGAAACTAAATTAGCAATAAAAATTTATGAAAAATTACAATTAAAACATAATAATAGTCAGTTTATTATAACCACAACAACAAGTTCCTCAGCTAAGCTATTAAATAACCTAAAGGGGAATGTAAAGCATTTGTATTTACCAATAGACTTTTACCTATCTACTCTCAGATTTATTAAATCTATTAATCCTAAAATATGCATAATATTAGAAACAGAAATTTGGCCTAACCTTATCAATATATGTAAAAAAAATAATATTCCAACTGTGATCATAAATGCAAGATTATCTAAAAGAACATTAAACGCTAACAAAATAGTTAAAAACATATATAAAACATGCCTTCCTCTTTTAACTAAAATATTATGTAAATCAGACCGAGAGAAAAAAAATTATATTAACTTAGGCGCTCATCCTTCTAACACCAAGACAATGGGAAATCTAAAATTTTGTGAAACTGTAAATAATAATATTACAAATAACCTTGTTGAAAGAAAATATGTGCTAGCTGCGTCTACACATCCAGATGAGGAAAGACAAATTATTACGGAATGGCTTAAAGTTCACGAAAAAAAAATACTTTTAGTAGTTGTTCCAAGGCACCCAGAAAGATTGGGGGATATATTAGCAGACTTGCCATTATCTATGATTAAAATTGCTATTAGAAGCAAGAACGAACCAATAAAAAAAGATACGCAAATATATATAGCAGATACTTATGGTGAATTAAATTCTTTAATGCAACATTGTGAATTTGTTTTTATGGGGGGTTCTCTGGTTGACCATGGAGGCCAAAACTTTTTAGAAGCGGCATCTCATGGCAAAACAATTATAGTAGGGTCATATATGTATAATTTTATAGATGAAACAGAAGAATTTCTTAAAACCAATAGTATGATTATGGTTAAAAATTCTAAGACTTTGAAGCATGTTTTTGAAAGACTAATAAAGTCTAAACAAAGAAGAGAGTTATTTGGATCTAACGCAAAGAAATTATTAGAATCAAGGAAAAATATAATTAATGATTATTGTAAAGCTATTCAAGAGCTAATAATTGAATCATAGCCTTTAAGGATCTTGGAATAGGATGATACGCTAAGAAATTCATGTTTAGCTAAAGATAATTTCATTCTTTTTAAATTAGCCTCCCTATCTTTCTTTGTTAATTTTTTTTTCATAGATTTATCAAAATCTAATATCCAAACACGTATTTTTTCGCCTTTTATAATGTTGCCTTTAACTAATATGTTATGCATATTTAAATCTCCATGAAAAATATTTAACAGGTGCATATTTGCAATTTGTTTTCCAATCTCAATAAAAAGTTTTTCTTCTTGTTTATTGTCTATATATGAATTTACTTTATGGGTATAATACTCAAAAAGCGTCTCTGCTGGAATGCTCTCTGTAATTAAATTAGCTTTATAAAATATACCTCCATATGACACCCAACCCATTACAGGCTTGCAAGTATTAAAGCCTGCTTTATATAGATAATTTAATATTTCAAATTCACGGTAGGACCTAGTATGTTTGATTGCCTTATAGAGATATAAATCCTTCATAAATACCATCATACCTTTGCGAAAATAATGTTTTTTTACCCATTTATTGTTATTAATCCACTCAACATTTTTTGTCTCATTGCTAGAGAAAGCATCATTTAAAAATAATTCTTCTATATTAATTTTTATGTCTTTATCATAAAATATGAACTTATCATTAATTTTTTTAGTTATAATATTTAAATTATGCATCATACTACGAATTCTTTTAAATCAATCTGTATAATCAGATTATCCTCTATTGGCGATGTTACTCATATGATACCCATAATCAATACTTTGAAACATTTTACACCTAACACAGATATTACATGGATTATTGGCAAAACAGAATATGCTTTAGTAAAAAATATTAAAAATATTAAATTTATTGTTATTGATAAGAACAATATTTTTGCCTCTATAAAGTCTTTGCTGAATCTCAGAAAAGGTAGGGTCTTTGATGTATTCTTACATATGCAGGTATCTCTTAGGTCAAATTTATTAAGCCTATTCATAAAAGCTGATAGAAGGATTGGTTATAATAAAAACCTTTCAAAAAATTTACATTCTTTATTTAATAAGGAGAAAATTGACTGCCATAAAGAGCCGCACGTTATAGAAACTTTCTTTTGTTTTTTAAAAAAAATTGGAATTAAGGATAAAAAACTAGATTGGTCAATGGAATTAGATAGCCCAAGGGAAATTATTAATCTTAAAGGAATAAAATATATTATTATCAATCCATTTACTAGTTCTAGAAGACTAAATTATAGGGAATGGGGTATAAATAATTATAAAAATATTTCTGAATATATTTTTAATAAACATGGTATTGAATCTATTATTGTGGGTGGTAGGACTAATTATGAGAAAAAAGAATCTAAAAAAATATACAATAAGGAATTTATGCATAATCTTGTTGGAAAAACAGATTTACAACAATTATGCAATATTATAAAAGATTGTGAATTCTATATTGGACCAGACTCTGGAACCATCCATATGGCCACAATGTTAGGTAAGCCTGTTATTGGATTATATGCAACTTCTAACCCTTATAGAACTGGCCCATATAATAATATGGAATTTATTATTAATAAATACCCTGACGCATTAATGAAATATAAAAAACAAAAAGTATCAGATGTAAAATGGGGGCAGAGAATTAGAAATAAAAACGCTATGTCATTAATAACGGAAGAGGATGTAAAAGATAAAATTAGTCAAATCTTAGGAATCTAAAATTTTATTTATAAAATTAGTAGATGATTTGCCATCTATTAAATCAACTAACACAATCTTTTTGTTATTTTTTATTAGACAGTCTTCGCCAGCTACTTCTTTGTTTTTATAATCACTGCCTTTAACTAAAATATCAGGTAATATTTCACAAATTATTCTCTCAGGCGTCTCTTCATTAAATATAAAAATATGGTCTACAGACTCTAAATTGGATAGAATATATGACCTGTCAACTTGATTCATGATTGGTCTGTTATTGCCCTTAAGTTTATTAATTGATTTATCACTATTCAAGGCTACTATGAGCACATCTCCCATTTTTTTAGATTCTGCAAGAATATGTACATGGCCGGTATGAAGTATATCAAAACAACCATTTGTCATAATTATTTTTTTGTTATCTTCTTTATATTGAGAACAAAGAGATATTAAATCAGTTAAGTTTGATACTAACTTTCTATTTTTTTGTTGCATTTATTAACTCTTGTTGAGTTACACTTGTTGATCCTAATTTCTGAACAGATAATCCAGCTGCTACATTAGCCATTTTAACAGCCTGAGAAATGGTCTTGCCAGAAGATAAATATGAAGCAAGTATTGAAATTACAGTGTCCCCTGCTCCAGTTACATCAAACACGTCTTGTAACATGGCGTCAAATTTTGTAATTTTATTTTTTTCAAACAATGTCATTCCATTTTTACCTTGTGTTACAAGCAAATAAGACACTTGTAATTTTGTTCTTAGCTTTTCTGCTTTAGAATTAAATTCTTTTATATTCTTTGACGCGCCCATTACAATCTCAAATTCTAATAAATTAGGTTTTAATAAAAATGCCTTTTTATAATAATTAAAATTATTTCCTTTTGGGTCAATAAAAGTTTTAATATTCAATTGTGAGGCTTTTTTCAAAACTTTTTGGACAATTGGTTTAACTACACCTTTGTCATAATCAGATATGATAATACCATCAACTGTAGGAATAATCTCTTCTATAGATTTATAAAAAGATGGCATTTTCTTTGAGAGGTCTTTATCTTCATGATCTAACCTCATTAGCTGTTTATTTTTATCAATAACTCTAAGTTTTACCGTAGTTCTAATATTTGAATCTTCGATAGGTTTATAATCTAAGTTTAAGTCTGAAATGAGTTCAAATAATTTTAAACTAGCTTCATCCTTGCCTGTTAATCCAATAAGAATTACTTCCATTCCAAAGTCTGCTAAATTTTTTGCCACATTTGCTGCGCCACCTGGTTTATCTACGGATTTTTTTACATCAATAATAGGAACAGGGGCTTCAGGTGATATTCTATCGATACTCCCTGTCCAGTATCTATCTAACATTAAATCACCAATTACCAGTATTTTTTTTCTTTTAATCATATGGCTATATTTTATACGATAGTAAGCCAGTTATCATATTTATTATATTTCCCTCTTATAAGGTTAAAATAATTATTTTGAAGCTTTTTAGTAATTGGCCCCGGCTGGGCATCAGCAATTTTTTTATCATTAATTTCAATTATAGGGGTAATTTCGGCAGCAGTTCCTGTAAAAAATGCTTCATCACAACCAAATACTTCGTCTAACATAATTTTTCTTTCAATAGTTTCAACCCCTATATCTTCAGCAAGTTTAATGATTGTTTTTCTAGTTATTCCATCTAATACTGTTACTAACTCTGGTGTTACTAATTTTCCATTTTTAATTAAAAAGAAATTTTCTCCAGAGCCTTCGTTTACAGAATCATCTGTGCCAAGTATTAAAGCTTCATCATAACCTGAATTTAATGCGTCCTGCAGAGCTAACATCGAGTTTAAATAATTCCCAGTTGCTTTGGCTTTATATAACATTGCTTCTGGATCACGTTTTGGAAATGATGCTACTTTTACCCTGATACCATTTAATATTTTTTCTGCGCCAAGATATGGTCCCCAATCCCAAGACGCTATTGAGCAATGTACTTTTAAATTATCTGCTCTTAAGCCCATGCCCTCATTGCCGTAAAAGCATAATGGGCGGATGTAAGCGTTTTTAAGTTTATTTTTTTTAACTGATTGACGCTGAGCATCCATTAAAGTTTCTTTATCAAAAGGAAGAGTCATGCCAACTAAATCAGCAGATTGATATAACCTGTCAGTGTGATCTTCTAATCTAAAAATAGCTGGGCCAGATTCAGTTTCATAGGCTCTAACGCCTTCAAAAACGCCAGTACCATAATGTAAAGTATGAGTTAAAATATGAATTTTAGCATCTTTCCAATCACAGAAAGATCCATCCATCCATATTTGTCCTTCTAGGTCAGACATTATCATTTTTTTATTTTCTGTAGTAATTTAACTGAAAACTATACCATGACTTAACCACTTAAATACATGTATTTTTTAGAATAAGAGGCTCTATATCTTTATAAATGGTCTTTTTGAGTATATAATGAGAACCATTCGCATCTATCAGATGTTACTGTTTTGGTTAGGAGAACCTAGGATGAGAAGGATAATAAATGCATTATTTTTGACGATTTTAATTCTATATATTACGCCGGTGCTTGCCAATCCAGAGGAAGTAAACGTGTACAGCGCAAGAAAAGGATATCTTATAAAACCGTTATTAAACTCTTTTGAAAAAGACATGGGTATTAAAGTTAATATTATATCTGGTAAAGCTAAAGTATTACAAAAAAGAATTGAACAAGAGGGTAAGAATACTCGTGCAGATGTATTGCTAACTGTAGACGCTGGAAATTTGTATAAAGCAAAATATAATAATCTGCTGATGAAAGTTAAATCAAATATATTAGAAAAACTTGTGCCGGAATACTTACGTGATAAAGATGGTTATTGGTATGGTTTATCTATTAGGTCACGAGTAATTATGTATAATCCTGAAAAAGTTGAAAAAAAAGATTTGTCAACATATGAAGATTTATCAAATACTAAATGGAAGGGAAGAATATGTGTTCGATCCTCAGGTAATATTTATAATCAGTCTTTATTAGCATCATTGATTTCCCATCTAGGAGAACAAAAAGCTCAAGACTGGGCTTTTAATGTAGTAAATAATTTTTCTAGAAAACCTAAGGGTAATGATAGAACACAAATGACATCAGTTGTTTTAGGACAGTGTGATATTACTTTAGCTAATACTTATTATCTTGGAAAATGGATATCTTCGGAAAAGAAGAAAGAAAGGAAGTATGCAAAAAAAATATCAGTTTTTTTTCCTAACCAAGAAGATAGAGGGGCGCATATAAATGTTAGTGGCGCTGCAGTTGTAAAATATTCAAAAAATTATGAGAATGCAGTTAAGTTACTTGAGTTCTTGGCAAGTGATGAAGCACAAGAATTATATGCTAAATCAAATCACGAATACCCAATCAGGGATAATATTGAGGTTAGTGATATTGTACAATCTTGGGGTTATCCGTTTAAAAAAGATAAGTTAGATCTAGAAGAATTAGGCAAAAACAATAAAATAGCTGTTCAAATATTTGATAAAGCAAACTGGCAATAACTAATGCAAATAAAATCAGGAAATTATACCGATCAAATTTTATTATTTTTTATAATATTAATGGTGGTTATACCAATATTTACAGTATTTATACATTTATTTTCTCCCTCAACAAGTTTATGGGATCATTTAGCTGATAATCTTTTATTACAGTATTTGAGTAACACATTTATTATATTATTTTTTGTCTCTATTATATCTTCATTAATTGGAATATCTTGTGCTTGGTTAGTTACAATGTATAATTTTCCAGGAAAGAATATGTTTAAATGGTTATTAGTCATTCCTATAGCTATTCCCACGTATATTTCAGCGTATATTTATGCAGGGTTAGTCGAGCCTTCTGGTCTTATTTTTGATTTTTTTGATAATTATATGGGTTTGGGAAGAGAGTTATATGCATTAGTAGATTTAAGAAATATATATGGATCTATTTTTATATTAAGTATTTGTCTCTATCCATATATTTATTTATTATGCTATGCGTCATTCAAAGAACAATCTTACTGTGCTATCGAAATTGGAAAATCTCTAGGTTTAAACAAAAGAGAATCTTTTACAAGAATAAGTTTACCTTTAGCTAGGCCAGGAATAATCGCTGGCTTAAGTTTGATTATGATGGAAACTTTAGCGGAATTTGGGACTATGGATTATTATGGTGTTACTACATTTACAACAGGTATATACAGGGCTTGGTTTGCATTTGGTGATGAAACGAGCGCAATGCATCTAGCATCAATTTTGCTTACATTTGTTTTTATATTAATTGTTATAGAAAAATATACCAGGGGTAAAAGTCAATATTATCATTCTTCTCAAAAAAATAGACGTGCAAATCCTATGATATTAAAAGGTAAATATAAGTTCTTTGCATTTGTATGGTGTTTGTTAGTTTGTCTTCTTGGCTCTATTATTCCTTTAACTCAATTACTTATGTGGTTTACAGAAACCTATAATTATATGTTTGAGAGTTCTTATATTGATATTATTATGAATACAATATTTGTAGCCAGCTTAGCCTCATTTATAATTGTAACTATTTCGCTATATTCATGTTACATAAATAGATCTGTTAATAGTATTTTCACGAATTTTTCTCTTAAGATTTTTTCTCTTGGTTATGCAGTACCAGGAGTTGTTATTGCTGTAGGTATTATAATACCCATAACAATGATAGATGATATACAAGCTTTTTTATTTGGATCGCCAATTTATTATTTAAGTGGCTCTCTAACTGCCTTAGTGATAGCTTATTTAGTTAGATTTTCAACAATCTCTTATAGCGCAACAGAGTCGGGTCTTAGTAAAATTAAGAAAAATATTGATTTAACAGTGAAGTCATTTGGGTTATCTGATTTAAATATCATTAAAAAAATACATATTCCCATGATGAAAACAACAATTATAACTTCTTTAATATTAGTTTTTGTTGATGTTGTCAAAGAGCTTCCTGCCACCTTAATTCTTAGACCATTTAATTTTGATACTTTAGCTATTAATATATATGAATTAGCTTCCTCCGAACAATTATCCTATATAGCTTCACCCTCATTAATGTTAATTATAATTGGGTTGATTCCTGTTATAATTCTCATTAATAAAACTATAAGTAGTGGTGGTAAAAATATTGAAGCTTAATATTAATGGAATTTCTTTTAGTATTGATGGTAATAGAATTTTAGATAATCTAAATTTTGAGGTTGCAGAAAAAGATATCGTATCTATTATAGGTCCAAGTGCCTCGGGCAAGAGCTCTTTACTCAGATTAATTGCAGGTTTTGATATCGTAAATTCTGGTAAGATTAAAATTAATAACATTATAGTTGATGGTAATCAGAAATTTATTAAGCCTCAAAATAGAAATATTGGAATAATTTTTCAAGATTTAGCCCTATTCCCACATTTGAATTGCGAAGATAACATTATTTTTGGTATTTCTAAGTTACCTAAAACTAAAATAAGTATAAGGGTGGCAAGATTAATGAACCTGCTTAATATTTCAGAAATATCTAAAAAATACCCGCATGAAATTTCAGGTGGTCAGCAACAAAGAGTTGCTATTGCAAGAGCTTTAGCACCTAAACCAGAGCTTTTGTTATTAGACGAACCGTTTAGTGCTTTAGATGAAGAGTTAAAAGAACAGCTCATGTTGGATGTAAAAAAATTATTAAAAGAAGAAAATATTACTTCTATAATTATAACGCACAATATAAAAGAAGCTTTTCAGATATCTGATAAAATTGCATATTTGTCAGAAAAAAAGATTTTGCAATATGACATACCATATAACATGTACCATAAGCCTACCACAAAAGAAATTGCACATTTTTGTGGTATTGGTAGTTTTTTAAAAGGGATTATTGTGGATGCTAACCATGTTTCTACATCGTTGGGCGTGTTATTGGGAGATACATCACCTTACATTAAGGATGAGGTAATAGATATAATGATAAGACCAGATGATATAATTCATGATGACAATGCAGCGTCCTCAGCAAAGGTAATTGAGAAAACCTTTCATGGTTCTGATTTTCTATATAAATTAGAATTAAAAAATGGTGAGAATGTTTTTTGTTATACACCTAGCCATCATAATCATTCTATAAACGAAGTAATAGGCATCAAGCCTCAGATTGATCATTTAATATTATTTAAAGAATAATTAAAGTTCTCTCAGTTTTCTGCGAAGAATTTTACCTACATTATTTTTAGGTAACTCTTTAATAAAAATTACTTTCTTTGGTATTTTATAGACAGTCAACCCTTCTTTGCAGTAGTTAATTATATCGCTTTCTAAAATAGCATCGTTTAATCTGACAACATATAAAATTATACTCTCTCCTCTATTAGAGTCCTCTTTTCCAATTACACCACACTCTAAAACATCTTTGTGAGTAGAGACATATTCTTCAATCTCATTCGGATAAACATTAAAGCCTGATGATATTATCATGTCTTTTTTTCTATCAACAATTGTCAGGTAACCTTTGTTATTAATTGTAGCTATGTCTCCAGTTTTAAAAAAACCATCACTAGTAAAAGATTTGTTTGTTTCTATTTGATTATTCCAATATTCTTTCATAACCTGTGGCCCTTTAACGCATAACTCTCCTTCTTCACTCATATTTACTTCTTCATTATTATCGTTTCTTAATGAAATATCAGTAGATGGCATTGGTAAGCCAATAGTCCCATTAAACGGTTCTGAAATTTTATTTACTGATATAATTGGCGAGGTTTCAGTTAATCCGTATCCTTGTGTTATTTCTACCCCAGTAATTTTTTTCCATTTAATTGCTGTGGTTTTAAGAACAGCCATCCCTCCTCCTATTGCAAATTTTAAGTTAGTAAAATCTATTTTTTTAAAAGTTGAGCTAGTCATTAACAAATTAAATAAAGTATTAACCGCTGTGATTATAGTGAATTTATATTTTGATAATGTTTTAACAAAAGATTTTAAATCTCTTGGGTTAGTTATTAAAATATTCTTCGATCCTATATAATAAAAATAGAAAAGATTTACAGTTAAAGAAAATATATGATATAGAGGTAAAGCTGTAATAATGGTTTCTTTCCTATATATAACTTCTTCTTTTACCCAAGAATGTAATTGTTCTATATTGGATAATAAATTACCATGAGTCAATACGGCTGCTTTAGATTTACCAGTTGTGCCACCTGTATACTGTAATAATGCTATATCATCACGGGTTATTTTTTCATTAAAAGTATTATGCCTTTTTTTTATTGTGGTAGAAAAATTTATATAATTTATTTTGTTAGGAGTTTTATCATTTTTAAAAAATAATACCATTCCAACTATAATTTTCATTATTGGTGATAATAAATTGGTAGGTTTGCATACTATAATATTTTTAATTTTTGATTTACTTATAACGGATTCTAATTCAGGCAAGAATTTATCTAAAACAACTATAGTTTCCGCTTGCGAATCTATAAGAACATTTATTATCTCTCTACTTTTATACAAAGGATTAATATTTACTGCTATACCTCCTGCTTTAAATATTCCAAAGATAGTAACAGGGAACGTTAATAAATTTGGAAGCATTATAGCGACCTTAGAAGATTTTTGTATATGCAATTCGCTCTGAAGAAAGCTAGAAAACCTATTAGAATACTCGTTTACTTCTTGATATGTTAATGATGAATTTAAATTTACGAATGCTGTGTCATTGGAGTATTTTATTGTTTCTTTTACCAAATCATTGATTGAATTAAGCTTTGAGAAACTGCTTTCATTAATATTAGCACCTATATGTTTAGGATATTCTTTTAGCCAAACCCTTTCCATATAGATATATTATCACCAAAAATAACAAAGCCTCTAAAAAAAGAGGCCTTGTCATAATTTTTTAATCTTTAAAAATAAGATTAATTACATACCCATGCCGCCCATGCCCATGCCGCCCATGCCGCCCATGTCAGGCATTGCTGGTGCAGCGCCTGATGCAGGAGCATCATCTGTGGCAAGTTCAGTAACCATGCATTCTGTTGTAATCATCAATCCTGCAATAGATGATGCGTTCTGAAGTGCAGTTCTAGTAACTTTTGTTGGGTCTAAAATACCCATTTTAAGCATATCCCCATACTCAGAAGTAGCAGCATTATATCCAAAAGAATCTTTTCCTTCTTCAACCTTTGCTAAAATTACAGAACCTTCATGTCCAGCATTCGTTACAATTTGTTTTAAAGGTTCTTGCATTGCTTGTCTTGCTATTTGAACACCTTGATCTTGGTCTGGGTTATCACCCTGGACTTTATCTAAAGCTGCTCTTGCTCTTATCATTGCAACTCCTCCTCCTGGAACAACGCCTTCTTCTACCGCTGCTCTAGTAGCATGCAGGGCATCTTCAACTCTTGCTTTCTTCTCTTTCATTTCAACTTCGGTTGCAGCTCCAACTTTGATTACTGCTACACCTCCAGCTAATTTAGCAACTCTTTCTTGCATTTTTTCTTTATCATAATCAGAAGTTGCTTCTTCTATTTGAGATCTAATTTGATTAACTCTACTTTCAATAGCGTCCTTCTTTCCACCGCCATCAATTATAATTGTATTTTCTTTAGTTACATTTATTTTTTTAGCGGTTCCAAGAACACTAATATCAGCCTTCTCTAAACTTAAACCAACCTCTTCAGCTATAACAGTTCCGCCAGTTAGTACAGCAATATCTTCTAACATAGCTTTTCTTCTATCACCAAAACCAGGTGCTTTAACGGCTGCCACTTTAACAATACCTCTAATGCTATTTACAACTAAGGTTGCTAATGCTTCACCCTCAACGTCTTCTGCAACAATTAATAGTGGTTTACTTGCTTTTGCAACACCTTCCAGTATTGGAAGCATATCTTTAATATTTGTTATTTTTTTATCATATAAAAGTACGTAAGGGTCCTCTAACTCAGTTGTCATATTTTGTTGGTTTGTTGCAAAATACGGAGACAAGTATCCTCTATCAAACTGCATGCCCTCTACAACATCCAAGTCATTTTCAAGAGATTGCCCTTCTTCTACAGTAATAACGCCTTCTTTGCCAACCTTGCCCATTGCTTCTGCAATTATTGATCCAATGTTGGTATCAGAGTTTGCAGAAATAGTTCCTACTTGCTCTATTGCGCTTTGGTCTGTACATGGTTTAGACATTTTTTGTAAACTCTCTACGGCAACAGTAACTGCTTTATCTATACCTCTTTTTAAATCCATAGGGTTCATGCCAGCAGCCACACATTTTAATCCTTCTTTAAGGATAGACTGTGCTACAACTGTAGCTGTTGTAGTTCCATCTCCAGCTACATCTGATGTTTGAGAGGCAACTTCTTTTACCATTTGAGCTCCCATATTTTCAAACTTATCTTTTAATTCAATTTCTTTGGCAACTGATACTCCATCCTTAGTCACGGTAGGAGCTCCAAATGATTTATCAAGCACAACATTTCTACCTTTTGGTCCAAGAGTTGTTTTTACTGCATTTGCTAGTATATTTACACCAGCTACAAGTTTTTTCCTTGCGCTATCACCAAATTTTACTTCTTTTGCTGTCATATTTTTTTCCTCTATAAAAGTCTATTATTTAATTAATTATTGCTGTTATATCATCTTCTCTCATTACAAGAAGATCTTCTCCGTCTACGTTCACTTCTGTTCCAGAATATTTACCAAATAGGATTATATCACCTACTTTAACATCTAATGGTCTAACGTCTCCACTATCCGCTATTTTTCCTTTACCTACAGCCAGTACTTCACCTTTAACTGGTTTCTCAGTTGCCGAATCAGGAATAACAATTCCACCAGGAGATGTTTTTTCTTCTTCCATTCTTCTAACGATCACTCGATCATGTAAAGGTCTTATATTCATATTTATCCTCACTTTGGTTTATATTAAGCTTGAAATGCTCCACTAGAATGTAATATAGCGACCTTTTTTTAAATTTCAAGCATATATTTAGTAAGTTTTAATCATCTTTGCTGTGATCGACATCTATTATGGTTTTTCCACCTCTAGTTGGCTTATTATTAAATGGTTTGGTAGTGATAAATTTCTTAATAATAAGTAATCTGAAAGGCTCTAATAATAAAATTAATGCTAATATATCTGTTAAAAAACCAGGTATAAATAACAATAATCCACAGATAAAATTTATTATTCCAGACAATACTTCTTGGTCCGGTTTCATACCTCTAATCACTTTATTTTGTATTTCGGCTACGTATTTCCACGTATTATGCTTAAGTAAAAAAACACCATAAATAGCAGTTAGGAAAATTATCAAAATTGTTATAAAACTACCAATTATCGAGCCTATTTCTATAAATAAGAATATCTCAGTTATGGGTAGTAATATTAAAGCCAAGATTATGGTTTTTTTAATATTCATATATCGTACACTATCACTTATAGTTGAAATATCTACAGATTAAAAGATATATTTAAAAAAAGGACAATAAACTATAATGTGCAAATGATGCTCTCTTTAAAGAAATTATTGACTGTATTGGTATTTATAATGACAACATCTGTTGGTTATTGTGAAGTTCTCAAAAATGAAAATCCGACATTCCTTCCGCCTGACGAAGCTTTCATTCCGTATATAAATTATCAAGGTGATGACTATATACAAATAAGATGGGATATAAAAGATGGTTACTATTTGTATATGGGTATGTTTGAATTTTCTACAGATGACCCAAATATAAATATTGCTAAAGTAATAATGCCAGATGGAGTAAAAAAGAAGGATGAGTTTTTTGGGAATGTTGACGTATATTATAAATTAGTAGAGGCAAATGTTTATTTAGAGCAACCAATAAATAAAAATATAAATCTAATTGTAAAGTATCAAGGTTGTGCAGATGCGGGATTATGCTATCCGCCCATAACAAAAAAACTTAAGGTTATGATAAATTCATATAATGTTCCTGATTTTAAAAAAACAAGTTTAGAGAATGATCAAATTTCAATTAGTAATAAATTAGGCAGTCAATCTCTAGGATTAAATATTATATTATTTTTTATCGCTGGTTTAATGTTATCTTTTACTCCTTGTGTATTTCCTATGATTCCAATATTAACAGGCTTAATCGTTGGGCAAGGAAACAATTTAACATCACGAAAGTCTTTTTTACTTTCTCTTACATATGTATTATCTATGTCTGTAACATATGCAATTATAGGGATAATAGTCGCATTATCGGGTAGTAACATTCAGGCAAATATTCAAAACCCCTATGTAATTACTATGTTTGCTGGATTATTTCTATTACTGTCTCTATCTATGCTGAATGTAATAAAAATAGAAATGCCAAGATTAATGCAAAATATCTTAATAAATACTTCTAATCAGACAACGGCAGGCACATATGTAGGAGTTGGGATTATGGGCTTTTTATCAGCTCTTATAATCGGTCCATGTGTTACAGCGCCTTTGATTGGAGCATTATTATATATAGGGTCTACAAATGATTATATTATAGGAGGAGCAGCACTTTTTTCATTGGGTATTGGAATGGGTTTTCCATTATTAATACTTGGTTCTTCAGCCACAAAAATTATAAAAAAAATTGGCCCATACTTAGGTTTGACTAATAAAATTTTTGGTATTTTGTTTTTAGTTGTTGCAATATGGTTATTGGAAAGAATTTTATCTATTCATGCATCTGCATTTTTATGGGCTTTATTATCAATAATTATACTTTTATTATTTTATAACTCTGAAGAGGGAAAGATATTATTAAAACCTGCGGTTAAAATTATTATGTCTATGCTTTTATTAGGATATTTTTCTTTCCAAATTTATGGAATTAATACAAATAATAATTTTGATCCAGTCACAAGTTTTATTAAAAAGGAAACATCGTTAAATTTTATTAGAGTTTATAACAGCAAAGAATTATTTAAAGAAATAAATAACTCAAAAAAAATAACCATGGTGGATTTATATGCCGATTGGTGTGTTGCTTGTAAAGAGTTAGATAAGTATACATTTTCTAATTCAAAAGTTCAGGAAAAACTTTCAAAAATTAACTTAATTAAATTAGATATTACGAAAACTAACGAAGATAATAAAAAATTTTTAAGCAACCATAAACTATTTGGTCCGCCTGCTATATTATTTTTTAGTTCCGATGGCAGTGAGATTGAAAATTCAAGAATAGTTGGTTATGTAGATGCAAAAACATTTTTAAAAAAATATAATAATATACAAAATATCTCCTCATCTTTAAAATTGTAATAATTCCTTGTAAATTCGTCTAATATCTGTAAACTTCAATTAAAAAGCTAAAAGAAAAGGGGTTATTTTGACTGATATTTTATTAATAAATGGTCCAAACTTAAATATGTTGGGCACTAGAGAGCCTGAGATTTATGGTAGCGATAGTTTATCAGATATAGAAAATTCTCTAAAAGTTTTAGCCAAAGATAACAATGTAACCATTAGCTTTATGCAATCAAATGCTGAACATGAGATTATAAACAAAATACAAGAAGCTAAAAAAGATTCAGTTAAATTTATAATTATAAACCCTGGCCCATTGACACATACTAGCATCGCTCTTAGAGATACTTTTCTCAGCACATCAATACCTTTTATAGAAATACATATTTCTAATATCTTTGAAAGAGAAGATTTTAGAAAAAAATCATATTTAAGTGATATAAGTTCTGGTATTATTGCTGGTTTTGGTACCAATGGATACAAGCATGCATTTATGCAAGCAACTAATATAATTAAAGGATAATTATGGATTTAAGAAAAATAAAAAAATTAATGGAGTTATTAGAAGAATCTGGTTTGTCAGAAATTGAAGTTAAAGAGGGCGAGGAATCTATAAAATTATCTAGAGCATCTGGAATACAGCCTCAAGAAAATGTAGCAAATGTAACGACTCCACAAGTAGCTAGCAAGGTTGATGAAGATGATGTTAAAGATGTAGGTAAAAAAGATATTCCTGATGGAGATGTTATTACATCTCCAATGGTTGGGACATTCTATAGATCTGCATCTCCAGATTCAAAACCTTTTGTTGAGAAAGGGCAAAAAATAAGCAAAGGGGAAACTCTTTGTATATTAGAGGCAATGAAAATGATGAATCAAGTAAGTGCTGAAACTGGTGGAACTATTATAGACATCTTAGTTGATGATGCTGAGCCAGTAGAATTTGATCAACCACTATTCATAATAAAATAAATGATTGAGAAAGTTTTAATTGCCAACAGAGGCGAAATTGCATTACGTGTTTTAAGATCATGTAAAAAACTAGGTATAAAAACTGTTGCTATACATTCAACAGTTGATAGGCAATTACCTCATGTAAAAATGGCAGATGAATCTGTATGTATAGGCTCAGCAAATCCAAATAAAAGTTATTTAAATATACCTTCCATAATTAGCGCTGCAGAATTAACCAATGCTGACGCAATACATCCAGGATATGGTTTTCTGTCAGAATCATCAGCTTTTGCTGAAATTGTAGAATCTAATAAATTTATATTTATAGGACCATCAAGTAAAGTTTTAAAAAAAATGGGAGATAAAATTAAAGCAAAAAAAGCAATGAAAAATTTTGGCGTGCCTTGTATACCTGGGTATGATGGTATTTTACCTGAAGATATTAAATCAAATATTAAAGAAGCAGAAAAAATTGGTTTTCCAATTATGTTGAAAGCTATTCATGGTGGTGGTGGTAGAGGAATGATGGTGGTGCACTCAGCTCATGAGTTTGCTAATGCTATGAACATTACCAAAACAGAGGCTAAAAATGCTTTTGGTAATGGTGATTTATATTTTGAAAAATTTTTTGATAAGCCTAGGCATATAGAAATACAAGTATTGTGCGATAATCATGGAAATGCAATACACTTAGGAGAAAGAGATTGTTCTTTACAAAGGAGAAATCAAAAAGTTATCGAAGAAACAACTGCTGTTAACATACCTAGAGAAGAAATTAATAAGATTGGCAATGTTTGTGCTGAAGCTTGTAAAAAATTAGGGTATAGCGGTGCTGGTACGTTCGAATTTTTATACCAAGACGGCCAATTTAGCTTTATTGAAATGAATACAAGAATACAAGTTGAACACCCTGTTACTGAATTTCTAACTGGTATTGATTTGATATCTCAACAAATTCTTGTTGCTGGAAACAAAAAATTAGAAATATCTCAAGAGGATATCACATATAAAGGACATGCTATTGAATGTAGGATTAATGCTGAGGATCCTGAAACATTCATACCTTCTCCTGGACGTATAGATTTGTTTCATCCGCCAGGAGGACCAGGAGTGAGAATTGATTCCCATATATATAGTGGTTATGATGTTCCTCCAAATTATGATTCATTAATTGCAAAAATAATTACACACGCAGAGAATAGAGAAACTGCAATTAAGAAAATGTTATTTGCATTAGATGAAACTGTTATAGAGGGGATCAAAACAAATATTCCATTACATAAGAAACTTTTAAAGAGTGATTTTTTTGTTAATGGTAATTTTACTATAAACACATTAAATGCATTTATAAAAAAATCCTAGTTTTATTTAAATAAAACAATAAGGCTTGATAGTCCAAATATTCTTATCGTTAATTATTATTTGCATAAAACATGAACCGCCATCTGTGTTTCTGGTAAAACCACTAGCGCCTGGATTAAGCACCCATGGCTCATAGTCTTGATCACATACTTGTCGATGAGTGTGTCCATAAATTATTAATTTAGAATCAGGGAATGTTTTTCTTAAATCATCATGTGATGGTTGGCTTCCAAATGTATCTCCATGAGTTACCGTAATGATATTTGAACCTATCTTAATTCTTTCTAGTTTATTGAGTTTAGAAATAATATTTTTATCTTCATTCGTATTAAAAAGTTCTGGTACATCATTATTTCCAGCTACTACATAAACGTTGCTGCAATAATTTTTTAAATCGTTAATTATTTTTGTACTCATTACATCTCCAGCATGAATAATCATGTCTGTATTTTTTAAATAAGGTACTATGCTTGAATTTATGCGTCCATGTGTATCAGAAATTATGGATATAGAATTTACCGTCTTCATTAATCTAAAATATTGTTGCTCCAAATATTTTTATTTTTTCATCTTCTTTGCCAAGAACTAATCTTCCTAAAAAATCACCTGATACTGAATTACTTTTTTGTTTAAAAAGCACGGTTACATAATTATCTCTTCTTAAACATCCAAGGAATTCTTTATCTGCTTCTAGGTTTGTGAGCATTTCGTTTCTAGCCCACTGTTTTCCTATCTCAACTTCATTAGATGCTAACATCATTTTTTTTGAAAAATTTCTTGTGAAGCTATTATAATCTTTTTTATTAGAGCTTTCGATAAGCTCATCCCATAAAGGATTGGCAATTTCTAGAATTTCTTCATCCGTTTTTTCTAGAAGACTCATTGATATCTAAGATGCTTCTGTCTCGCCCTTATCTTCATCTTCTATTAGATGATATATAGGTGCTTTTTCCAGTGTAAATTTCCCAGTTTTAGGATCTCTACGCGATACAGTTAGACAATGCCAGTTATCATCATCAAGTTTTAAGAAGTCACCTCTATAGTAGTAACCAGGCCAACGAGTTTCTTCTCTAAATAATGTATGTTCAGTTACACATTGCGAAACAAGGGCTCTATGTTTGACTTCCCAAGCGCGCATTAATTGATGGTAATCCTCAGCTCCTATATGCTCTAAATCTTCTTGTAAAATTCCAAGGTCTTTTAGTGCTTTTTTAAGCGTATTAGCGTTAGTCATATAATTCGTACCAATGCCACCTACATAATCATCCATAATTTTCTGAAGACGTTGTAAAGCTTGTATCGGTAGCAGGTAACTTGGAGAGACTGTGCCTGCAGTAATCTCATTTCTGCCAACTTGGTAATTTTCTAGTGGTTTAAATACTTCTGTTTTAAAATTATCAATTTGTTCTTCAGTTACTTTTATGTTTTTCGCTCTACCATCATTAATATATTGGACTGCAGATTTAGCGCATATACGCCCTTCTGTAAATGAGCCTGATGAAAATATATGAGGTGTGCCACCTGCGGCATCGCCAGCTCCAAAAAGTCCTTCTACTGTCATCATTCTGTTGTAACCCCAAAAATATTCTGGTGGTGATAAATCTTCTGGTCCACTAACCCACGCTCCAGAACAAGTTGCATGAGAGCCCATAACATAAGGTTCTGATGTTGTTAATTCTGGGTTTTGATATTTAGGGTCAATATCTTGAGACGCCCAAACAACAGCTTGCCCGACCGTCATACCAAGAAAATTCTCCCAGCCAATCACCTCTAAATGAGGGTCCTGGAATGCTTCCATAGTAACCATATGTATTGGGCCACCGCCGGCTGCTGTCTCTTGAATGAATGCATGGTTTCTTAAACATGTTGGTCGAGGAACATGATCAATGTATTCTCCAACAATTGCTTTGGTATTGTCATACCATTTTTCTTCGTAATTTTCTCCGTTTGCATTTTGAGTGTAAGTTTTAAGATGTAAAAAATAAGCTCCAACTGGCCCATAACCATCTTTAAATCTTGTTAAAACAATACGGTTTTCCATTTGAGTCATTTTTGCACCAACAGCAATTGGAAGTGCATATGCAGAACCATTACTCCAAGGAGCATACCAGGTTCTACCCATACCCTCTCCTACTGAACGAGGTTTAAATAAATGAGAGGCTCCTCCAGCACAACATATAACTACTTTTGCTCTAAATACATGGAAATCCCCAGTTCTCATATTAAAACCAACTGCTCCACCAATACGATTTTCTTGTGTTTCATCCATTAATAAGTGTGTAATCATTACTCTGTTATATATTTTATCGGCAGACTTTTTAGCGGCCTCAGCAACTATTGGTTTATAACTTTCACCATGGATCATAATTTGCCACTTTCCTTCACGTTGATAACGGCCAGTTTTTTCATTACGCATTAATGGTAGTCCCCATTCTTCAAACATATGGACTGCTGAATCAACATGACGTGCTGCATCGTATGCAAGATCTTCGCGAACCATTCCCATTAAATCATTACGTGCATAACGAACAAAGTCTTCAGGCTGATTCTCATCCCATTGCATTCCCATGTAACAGTTAATAGCGTATAATCCTTGAGCTACTGCTCCACTTCGATCTATGTTTGCTTTTTCAGCACATATAATCTTCATATCGCGGCCCCAATAACGAGATTCAAATGTTGCGCCAGTACCTGCCATACCACCTCCAACAACTAAGATATCGCATTCTTCATAATGTGTTTTTCTTTTAGCCATTAGTAGTACACTCCTTGTTTTAGTTTGCCAACTTTTTTCATTTCTGGTAATCCACCATCTATTTTTAGATATTCTGGTTCATTGTAGAGAAGCTGAGATTCTAAATCTTTTTTAGTTGGAACGCTTTTTTCAGCTAATTTAGGTATGCATGTGCCCCAAGGTTTAGTTGTAATAGGGGATACAAAGGTTTTTATAGTTCCATTTCGGAATTTAATTTTCCAAGATATAGTTCCTTTTTCTTCTTCACGTAATACACGAACTTTATGTCCCATTGGTGCAAAATCTGCGTAACCTCTAACGTCTATTGCGTTTTGCGGACAAGCTTTAACGCATGAATAACATTCCCAACAAAAATTAGGTTCAATATTAACTGCACGTCTTATTGTTTTATCGATATGCATGATATCTGAAGGACAAATATCTACGCAATGTCCGCAACCATCACATCTAGTCATATATACAAATGTTGACATAAACTATACTCCTTAATAATTCTGTGGCTCTGAGCGTTTTATACCCAAACCATACTCTTCTGGTTTATCTACAGGCTCTGGTAAATGATCTCTTGAGCCGTCTGCTTCAGATAAATGTTTTTGTATTGCTGCTCCAGGTTTATAGAACATATGTGCAAATTTAGACCAATATACTCCTCCAAACAAAATAATGTTTGAAACGATAAATAAAATCAAAAATAAAGTAGATAGACCGCCAGTTCCAGATGATTGAAAATAAGACCACAGTAAACCAGATGTTGATGTTGCTACAAGAGCTAGTACAAATAAATCTGCCGTGACTATTCTGTACCAAGGATTGCCCTCTACTCTAACGTCTACTCTTAAAATAAACCAAAACCAATATCCACCTATGCACGTCATTAGCGCGCCTAAATGCCATAAAAACGGATAAATTATTGGAGTTGATGATGATGTGGGATAACTAAAAATCATTATAACTGATGTTACCCAAAAAATTATTGTACCGTACATACCAAGTAAATGAGCTAATCTTCTTTGAAAACCGCAAAATTCAGCTGAAGTTGCTACGTCATGAGCTAGAGTTTTTACAATTATAGATATTTTTTCACCCGTAGGCACATGTCGGGTAGCAGATTTTTGTAGCTTTTTTGAGTTTTCAAAAAAATATTTTGCATTCTTTTTATGAATCATATCAAGTATCGTTCCACCAACAGTTAAAATAACCATAACTACCACAAACATTTGCATTGTTAATGGTGATATCAATCCTGATAATTCTACAAAAGGGTTCACTGTAAACATATATTCTCTCCCTAGTATCTTCTTGGAATGCTTTGATTTGCTAGCATTAGCGCTCTCTCATCTATATTCCTCATGAGATTATAATGTAAATTAACAATATTAGGAATTAATTATTTATAAAAAATGATAAATTATTATTTTTTTAACTGATAATATCTCATTAAAATATCAGCAACTTCTTTCCTGGCGAATTCTTGCGGTAAATCAATACCTTCTGATAACATCTCTCTCACTTTTGTTCCCGATAATAGAACAAAATCATCCTTTGTATGATCTTCAACATCTCTCATCATAACAACTTTATTGAGCTTTCTAGAAAAAGCAGTGTGGTCAGCAGCAAAAATTTGTATTTTTAGAGAATTTTTAACTATATCACAATCAAAAATTTCTTGTGCCTCAAATGGTTCGTAATAATCTCCAACCCCCGCATGATCTCTGCCCACGATTAAATGACTACACCCACAATTTTGTCTAAAGGTAGCGTGCAATAATGCCTCTTTTGGTCCTGCGTACAACATGTCAAAACCAAACCCTGAAATTATAGCTGTATTTTTTGGAAAATATAATTCTACCATTTTTCTAATTGCTGCATCTCTGATGTCACCGGGTATATCACCTTCTTTCAACTTACCTAAAGTCATATGAATTAAAACTCCATCAGCGTTAAGTCTATCAAGTGCCATTTTACATAATTCTTCGTGAGCCCTGTGCATTGGATTACGGGTTTGAAAAGCAACAACTTTTTGCCAATTAGCTCTTGTCAATATATCTCTAATTTCTTGTGCTGTTGCAAATGTTCCAGGAAATTCTTTAGGGAAATAACTATAATTTAAAACTTTTATTTCTCCAGAAATTATAATATTTCCTAAGCTTATAAAATTTTTTACTCCCGGATGCTCAGCATCTGTTGTACCAAATATATTTTTAGTTATTTCTTCTAACTCATTATTATTTAATTCTTCTATTTCCTTAATGGTTTGTATTGCAATTATTGGGTTACCATCAACATTAGGATCCAATAATGCAATCTCTGACCCAGCTTTTATATTCGAATTTATTTCTTTAGTTATATTTAATATAGGTATTGGCCAAAAAAGACCTGATTCAGTAACCATATCCCTGGCAACACTAAAGGCATCAGATTTATCCATAAAACCAGACAAAGGCGTAAAATAACCAGCCCCAAGCATTACCACATTAGCTGCAGCAGCTGAATTAAGCATGATTTTTGGAAGGTTTTTTGAACTCTTGATTATTTCCTTTTTTTCCTCAGAATCCTTTATATATAAAGGTTTTAGTGATTCTAATCCATGTGGGCTTACCAAATTTGTCATAAAAAATCCATTAGTTTTTATTAAATTTCTCATTGATGATAGAGAAGACTAATACTATAATCAACGTTGCTTAAAAATCCAAGTGTTTTTTAAGGTCAAGAAAAGCATGAAATTTACAAATATAATCATAAAATAAATTAAACTAAAAAGAGAGTTAAAAATGGAAGAAATTCTAGAAGTTAGAGATGGATGTACAACACCAATACAACTGCTTAAAAGTACAGCTTTTTCTAAATACGTAGAGATATATAAAAAACAATTTATAAAAGATTTAAAAAATCGAAAAGATGAAGATTTAAAAGAAGATCTTCTACATAAAATAGATTATATCAAAAGTATTGATGCTACTACTTTTATAGATATATTGGAGGGAGCTACACCATTTTCTGGAGATGAATTAAAATCTCATAGAGATAGTGTTAAATTTCTTGATGGTGCATTTCATCATTATAGAACAAAGTCATATACGCGACTTGTAAGGCTTCATAATGAAATTTTGGAAGATTCCACAGATGCTGAAACCATTAAAGATAAAGTGTCTGTAAAAGCTGAAAAGTTATCAGAACTTATAGTTGAAACTAGAAGAATTTTACTTATAAAAGCTGGGTTAGGTGAAGGAGTAAGAAGAACAAAAGGCCTTGAGTGTCACCCCAATGTTGCAGTTGGAGAAATTTCTGGTCATTTTGTAAATCTACCTGGTGATTATTCTAGTTTAAACCAAGTGCCTATGACTACTGCGGCAGATATGAGAACTGGGGTTTATTATACAACTCATGCAAACAAGAGAGCTTTTCCTTTTTTTGCCCTTGATCATAATCCATTTAAAAATAACAAATTTAATGCGGATGATTACGTCGCTATTCCATTTGAAGTTGGTGCGTGGAATATACTTTGTTATGTACACAAATCGCGCGGTTGTATTGAAATGGAGCCAGGGCTTTTAAATCTATTTCCTTTTTCTAATGTGAAGAATATTACTGAAAAACAACCTGATGGAATTTTTATTTTTGGATGCCCTAATTCTGATATGAAAGACTTGGGTTATTACCATGATAAGAAAAATAATTTACTTGTTGGTTTAATACCAAATATTGATGATTGTAAATATTTTGGTTATGGTAAAAAACCTATATTAACTCTACACAATGTTCTATGTATTATTAATGGTGATTTACCTCTTCATTGCGGAGCAACAAGATATGTTGTGAGATTTGATGAGAAAACAAATGAACCTTATATTTTTGATTCATTTGTTAAAGCTGATGATATGGGAAGAGCTAAAATTGAAAATAAAAACTCTAATGAAACGCCAGTTTTTTATGGAACTGAGACTGGTGCATTTGCTTGTTTAGATGGGTTTAGTGAACATGCTAAAATGCAAATGGAAGGTAGGGAAATTGGTTATAATAAACATTCTGGTACTAACGCAAGACAGATTGTGCCAGTTACTGAATACTCTGAGATATCTACAGGATCCGAACTTGATGTTCTTTTGTATTTAAATAATTATGAGATTATTCCAAAAAATAAATCTTGCATGAATACTGATATGACTGTAGATGAAGCCTTAGAACACTTTAGAAGCGGCGCAAGAGTTGCTGCTGGAAGCACTCAAACGCATAGAGGTGAAGTTGAAATAAGTTATTGGGCTAATCCATTTCCTTTATTGAAAGAGAAAGATGGTTCGTTGGTTAAAAATCATGAAGAATATTTTGAAAAGTTTGAAAAAATTGAACAGAAATTTTTTAAAATTATTAAACAACGCGTAGAACAAGGAATAATGAAAATAGGAGTAGCTCATAGTATGCTTATGGCTGGCGTATATAAAGATAGCACTGATGATCGTCTAAAAAAATGTGGTTTTGATGATAGAGATCTTGTAGAGCATAAAGGCCCTGAAAGAGCTGCGCACGACATGATTGATCTTATAAAAAGAACTGCAATAGAGAAGAGAAAACGTATTGGTGATGGGACAAATAAACAAGTTGATATAACAATAGCTACAATTGGTGATAGTAGAACTGGAAAATCAGAGATGGCCGAAAAAATGGAAGGCGTTTTAAACATGAGTTTAATCTAGCATTTATCAGAAAACTGATAAAACTTGACATATTTAGAAAAAAGCATATTATTAGATTATTCATTGAGCTAATCAAAAATTCAATTCGAAATAATTGACCATCATAATTTAACAAGAGGAAATTTTTTTTTGAGCACAGTACATAATATTACGGATGATAGTTTTGAAATGGAAGTTTTAAAATCAGACAAACCTGTGTTAATTGATTTTTGGGCTGAATGGTGTGGGCCATGTAAAGTTTTAGGTCCAGTAATTGATGAGATAGCTGCAGAATTTGATAATATTAAATTTACTAAACTTAATATTGATGAGAATCCAAAAACAGCTCCTATATATGGAATACGTGGAATACCAACTATTATGATATTTAAAAATGGAGAATTAGCAGCAACGAATGTAGGGGTGCTAAGTAAATCTGAATTAACAAATTTTTTAAATGATAATCTATGAGGAAAAGAAAACTATCTAATTGAAATAATCTTTTCAATTTTAAATAAACAATATCTATACAAATACTATGAATTTAACAGAACTTAAAGAAAAACCGATACAAGAATTAGTTGAAATGGCTGAGAAAGTTGGTGCTGAGAATGTAGGACGTCTTAGAAAACAAGATATAATTTTTACTATTTTAAAAAATCATTCATCAAGTGGAGAAGATATATCAGGAGGCGGTGTGTTAGAAATTTTACAAGATGGTTTTGGTTTTCTTAGAAACGCTAGTAGTTCATATCTAGCTGGGCCAGATGATATTTATGTTTCTCCTAGTCAAATTAGAAAATTTTCTCTAAGAACAGGAGATACTGTTGAAGGAAAAATAAGACCGCCAAAAGAAGGAGAAAGGTATTTTGCTTTACTTAAAGTTGACAATGTAAACTTTGATGCTACAGAAAATGCAAGACATAAGATTCTATTTGAAAATTTGACTCCTTTACATGCTAACAAAAGACTAAGATTGGAAGTTGGTAATGGAAGCAGAGAAGATATATCTGGTAGATTGGTAGATATTGCTGCACCAATCGGAAAAGGTCAAAGAGGGCTTATTATATCTCCTCCTAAAGCTGGTAAAACTATTATGCTTCAACAAATTGCACAAAGCTTAACCACAAATAATCCTGAAGCAATATTAATTGTATTATTAATTGATGAAAGACCAGAAGAAGTTACAGAAATGTCAAGAATGGTTAAAGGAGAAGTTGTAGCTAGTACATTTGATGAGCCAGCACATAGACATGTTCAGGTAGCAGAAATGGTTATAGAAAAAGCTAAACGACTCGTAGAGCATAAAAAGGATGTGATAATACTTCTAGACTCTATCACAAGGCTTGCTAGGGCTTATAATACCATTGCCCCATCATCTGGAAAGGTTTTGTCTGGTGGTGTTGATGCTAATTCACTAACAAAACCGAAAAGATTCTTTGGTGGTGCTAGAAATATAGAAGAAGGTGGTAGTCTGACTATTTTAGCTACAGCTCTTATAGATACTGGTTCTAAAATGGATGAGGTAATTTATGAAGAGTTTAAAGGTACTGGTAATATGGAAGTCCATTTGGACAGAAGAATAGCTGAGAAAAGGATTTATCCTGCTATAAATATAAACCGTTCTGGTACTAGAAAAGAAGAATTATTAACAACTCCTGAAGAGTTACAAAAAATTTGGATTTTAAGAAAAGTATTACATTCAATGGATGAATTAGATGCAATGGAATTTATGCTAAATAAACTTCAAGCTACTAAAACTAATTCAGAATTCTTTGAATCGATGAAAAAATAATTAAGAACCTATATCTTTTCTAAAGAATACTAAATCTTGGTTCTGATCTTTAAAATCTTTGTCCTCAAAAACTTTAATTTTTTTTATATTTTCATAGGCCGAATTTATAACTTCGTCTTTGTTTTCCCCAAAAACATTTACAGTCAAAATTCTTCCTCCAGTAACTCTAATTATATTATTATCAATAGTGGTTCCAGCATGAAATATTTTTAATGTTTGAGATTCTTGGATATTGCTAATATCTAAATAGAAATCTTTTTTATATTCACCTGGATATCCTTTCGCAGCTAACACTATGGTACAACAATAATTAGATAAATCATTATCAGCCTTTAATACATTGAAATCTTTAAATGAGTTAATTTTTGTGCTATCAATATAGTCATATAAATCTACTTCTTGATTATCTAAATATAGCATTAAGTTTTGAGTTTCAGGGTCGCCCATTCTACAGTTGTATTCAAGAACACTTAAATTATTTTGCGTATCAAGCATTAAACCAATATATAAAAATCCAAGGTACTGATGATTTGTTTTTTTATTATGTTTATTTATGCCAGAAATTGTTTTATTTAATGTTTCTTCAATAGCAAGGTGTAATTTATATACAACATTTTTATGTTCAAAACATAAAGGATGGCTAACTGCACCCATGCCTCCTGTATTAGGACCAGAATTATATTCATCTCTAGATTTATAATCTTTTGTCCAAGGCAAACCTATTTCAAAATCTTTTCCTTGGGAATTACATATATAAATTGCTGAGAGTTCTTGTCCGCTTAAAAAGTCTTCAATAACAATTCTATTGGAATGTGTGATATTAAATAGTTTTTCTATAGCATAATCTGCTTCTGTTTGATTTTCACAAATCATCACTCCTTTTCCTGCGGCTAGTCCATCTGCTTTTATTACAATAGGGTATTTTATATTTTTTAAATAATTTTTTGCTTTTTCAGGAGCATTAAACATTGTATGGTTTGCGGTTGGAATATCATTTTTTAACATAAAATCTTTTGCAAAAACTTTAGAGCCTTCCAATATTGCAAATTCTTTTAATGGTCCAAAAATTTTTAAATCATTTTCTATAAAACTATTTACCAAACCATTAACCAAAGGGTCTTCTGGACCTACAATAGTAAAATCAATGTTATTAGACTTAACAAAATCTATTAGTATATTATGATTTTTTATATCTAGATCGACATTGATAATATTTTTTTCAAGAAAAGTACCTCCATTTCCAGGGCAAACATAAGTTTTTTGTATTTTTTGCGATTTAGATAATTTCCATGCTAAGGCGTGTTCTCTTCCGCCTTGACCAATAACTAATATATTTTTTTTCATTATTAGTGTTTAAATACTCT
This sequence comes from uncultured Gammaproteobacteria bacterium, assembly GCA_913041905.1. Classification (GTDB taxonomy): domain Bacteria; phylum Pseudomonadota; class Gammaproteobacteria. Next base: position 9,836 of record CAJWJQ010000005.1, on the reverse strand, counting down.
GACGCTACTAAATACCATTGAGATATTGTGTTTGTTTGAAATAGAAATAATTTCTTTGTCTTTAACTGATCCACCAGGTTGTATAATACTACTTACGCCAATTTTTTTTGCTAAATCAACATTATCTCTAAAAGGGAAGAATGCTTCAGAAGCCATGACACAATTTTTTAGAGAAATATTAGATTTTTTTGCTTTTGAGTGAGCAATATTTGTTGAATCTATTCTACTCATCTGGCCAGCGCCTATGCCCAGGGTTCTTTTGTTTTTTACAAAAACGATAGCATTAGATTTTACATATCTAGCCACTTTAAATGCAAAGAGCAAATCATCTATTTGTGCAGGAGAGGGTTTTTTTTTGGTAACTACTTTTAAGTCTTTTCTAGTTATTACTTTAGCATCACTTTCTTGAATTAAAAATTTACTTTTTAGAGATTTCATATCAATGGTTTTGGTATTTTTTGAAAAATCTTCTATAACTATAAGACGTACGTTTGGTTTTGATTTCATTATACTTAAACATTCTTTGGTAATATTTGGAGCTATTATTACTTCAACAAATTGCTGAGATAAAATCTTTTTAAGCAGTTTATGATCCAATCTTTTATTAAATGCTATAATGCCGCCAAATGCAGAAGTAGGGTCTGTTTCGTATGCTTCATTATAAGCTTTTAGGAGAGATATACTCTCGGAAACACCACATGGGTTTGCATGCTTAACAATTACACAAGCGTGTTTTTGAAATTGTTTTACACAAGATAAGGCGCTTTCTGAATCTACAAGATTATTAAATGACAACTCTTTTCCTGCAAGCTGTTTAAAATTAAAACCTAAAGATTTTGGTACCTTTATATTATAAAGCGCTGCATTTTGATGTGGATTTTCTCCATAACGTAAATTATTCTCTTTTTCTAAAACAATGTTTAATTCTGTAGGCATTAAATTTTCTTTAGTTTTAGAATTTTCTATTAAGTAATTTGCTATGGCAGAATCATATTTAGAAACCAATGAGAACGCTTTTAATGCTAATTTATATCTTAGGTCTTTTGTTGTGCCTCCTTTGCTTTTTATCTCTTTCACAACCTCTTGATAATTATTTGGGTCAGTTAAAACTGTAACTCTATTATGATTTTTTGCAGCTGCTCTTAACATAGTTGGGCCGCCTATATCTATATTTTCAATAGCATCACTAAACTTACAGTTTTTTTTAGAAATAACTTGTTCAAATGGATATAGATTAACTATAACCATGTCTATTAATGAGTAAGATGTGTTTTTTATACTTTTAAGTGATTTTTCGTCTTTAGCTAATATTCCTGCATGAATTATTGGGTGCAATGTTTTTACTCTACCTTCTAAAATTTCATCAAATTTTGTAAATTTTGAGATAGATATGTTTGGTATATTTTTGGAGGTTAAAAACTTAGCTGTGCCACCAGTTGATAGTATGTTATAACCATTATTAACTAGCTCGTTTGCAATCTTATCAATATTTTTTTTATCAGAAACACTTATTATGGCGAATTTTTTATTTCTACCGCTCATTTTCAGGTGTTAATACCATATTCTTTAATTTTTTTAGTTAGTGTTCCACGATTTATGCCAAGATAGCTAGCTGTTTTTGTAACGTTTCCTTTAAGATGCGTCAATACTGCTGCTATTAAAGATTTCTCTACTTCAGATATAAATAATCCGTGAAGATTACTAACTCCCTCACCATTCATTTTGCTTATATATGTTATCGTTTCATTCTTTATAGTTTTACTAATAGAATTATTGACAATTTTTTGTGTTTTTTTCATCGTTTGACAAAATACCCCTGAGATAACTATATATATCTGTTTCGAATTAAACTTGATGGTATTGTTATATTACAATCATAATGATTTTTGATAAAGCAATAATTATCATTTTATGCAATTAACTTGAAAAAAGTTCATCTAACCTATAATCAGACAATCATTATCGTTATAATGATAAAGTATTCATATTATATATTTATAATTTATAACTGCTATTAAAATTATGTTTAATTTAAATAAAATCGTAATACTCGGTGGAACTGGCTTCATTGGCTCAGAGTTAGCTGTAAAAATGTCAAAATTATCACAAACCGTGGTTGTTCTCACCAGAGATTTAGAGACTAATAAAGACTTAAAGCTTATTCCAAACATAGAATTAGTAGTCTGTAATATAAATGATGAAAGATCTTTGAGAGAAAATTTTAAAAATACAGATGTTGTTGTTAATACTGTAGGAATATTAAATGAATTTGGTGATAACTCTTTTAAATTATTACACTATCTTTTAATAAAAAAAATATCGGCTGCAATGAGAGTAAATAAAGTAAAGCGCCTACTGCATATTAGCTCATTAAATGCTGACATTCGGGCAAAAAGTAAATATCTTAGAACTAAAGGTGAAGCTGAGGACTACTTATTATCAGAAACAAAGGATTTTTGTAACGTTACAATTTTTAGACCTTCAATAGTTTTTGGAAACAATGATTCTTTTTTTAATAAATTTGCCACAATATTAAGGTTCTCTTTAGTATTTCCTCTTGCATGTCATAATTCTAAGTTTATGCCAGTATATATAGGTGATTTTACAGATTTTATTATTAGAACAATATCAAGCGCCAACACATATAATACAAAAATTAATGTGACAGGACCAAAAGAATACACATTTAGAGAAATTATTGAAACAACGCTTAGAATTCTAAAAATTAAAAGGATTGTTATACCTTTGAATAATGCTATGTCAAAAATACAAGCATACATATTTCAAAGGTTACCTGGGAAAATTTTTACAATGGATAATTTTGAATCTTTACAAGTCGATAGCATAAGCACAGATGGTTTTAAGGGCACAACATCTATAGAAGATATTGTTCCTAGATATTTAAATATAGATGATAGTTTTAAAGATTTAAGAAAAAAATCAGGTAGAAAACAATGAAAATATATCTTGTTGGTGGAGCTATAAGAGATGAATTATTGGGCTTGCCTGCAAAAGAAAAGGATTGGGTTGTTGTTGGATCCACTCCAGATGAAATGAAAACAAAAGGATTTAAACAAGTTGGAAAAGATTTCCCAGTATTTATTCATCCAAAAACTGGTGAAGAGTATGCTCTCGCTAGAACAGAGAGAAAATCTGGTCATGGTTATACAGGTTTTGAATTTGATGCCAATCCAAATGTAACTTTAGAGGAAGATTTGGCAAGAAGAGATTTAACCATTAATGCTATTGCGCAGGGTGAAGATGAAATTTTAATTGATCCATTTAATGGGCAAGAGGATATTAAAAATAAATGTTTAAGACATGTGTCAGATGCATTTTCAGAGGATCCTTTAAGAGTTTTAAGGGTAGCAAGGTTTGAAACAAACCTTAAATTGTTTACGGTGCATGAGGACACTATGGAGATGATACAGGGGATTGTTGAAAGTGGTGAACTGGAATATTTAACACCTGAGAGAATATGGCTGGAATTTTATAAGAGCAATCATATCTACAGGTTTTGTAAATTTTTAGATAAAATAAATATTTTAGATAAATTATTGCCTGGTTGTGTTCCTTTTTCTCAATTTGAACCTGATGAATTTTATGATGGGTCTAAACTTAAAAATATTTCATATTTCATACACGAAAACGTAAGTGATATGGACATTTTTTGTGAAAATTTAAAGGTCCCTAATGAATACAAAGATTTAGCTGTTATGTTAAATAATTGTAAAGAGGAATATATATTATTTAACCCATCAAATACAGATGCATGCGATAAACTCCAATCTTTAATAAAAAAGCTTGATATAAGAAAAGAGGATCGTCTAAAAGAATTTTTGGAAATTTGTAATTCTTTTGAAAATAATCATCTAAATTATTTTTTAGGAGATTTAATTAAAGAGATAAGATCCTACAAACTTAAAAAAGAAGATCAAATAAAGCCTGATAATGAAATACAGAAAATTGTTGAAAATGATTATAAAGTTTTAATACAATCTTATTTAAATAATTATTTAAAAAAATCTAATTAGAACAATCCCTAATATTAATCTATAAACAATATAAGGGGTAAAAGATATCTTGTTTATTGTTGATATGAACAGATGGATAGTAATATAAGATAATATAAGAGATAAAAACATACCTAGTAAATGTTCATTTAAAATTTCAATATCTCCTATTTCATATAATTTCATAGACTGATACACGGTGGCCATAAAAATTGCAGGAATGGATAATAGAAATGAAATTTTAATAGAATTTTCTCTACTAAAATTAGCAAGTAATGCAGCAGTAATAACAATACCCGACCTTGATACGCCAGGCATAATTGCAAGCGTTTGCATAAAACCAATAAATACAATTGTGAATATGCTAATAGATTGTAATTCGCTAATAGTAGCTTTCTTTTTGGTATCAGAAAAATAGAGGATAAATGCAAAAATGATTGTCATAAAAGCAACTGATTCTATAGATCTCATATTAGTTGAAACTAAATCTACAAATAATAATCCTATTATTGGCAATGGAATAGATCCTATAATTATTAATTTTAAATATTGCATTCCTTCATTTGATGCAGAAACTATTTTATAAATTTCTTTTCTATAATAGATTAAAATTGCAAACAAAGAACCAGCGTGAAGAGCTATATCAAAACCCAACCCTTGATCTTTCATACCTAATAAAGCAGATGCAAGGATTAAATGTGATTGGCTTGATATTGGCAAAAATTCAGTTATACCCTGAATGGCTGACAATATTAATATTTGTAAAAAATCCATATTATAGTTTATGTATATGATTAAATTCTTTTATAGACCTTAATTGATTATTTATATTTTTTTTCAATACCAAAACCTTAAATATCTCACCCATTGTATTTGGCAATAGTATATTTTTCAATCTGTTTAATTCTATAACTTTTTCGTCGTCATCATATTTTTTATTTTCAAATAAATCTAATATTCCAAGATTCAATAAAAAATTTGCTTGGGTTATGTATCCTTCAACACTCATTTTAGTATCATTAATAATATTTGTTAAATGAGAAAAGTTTACAAATGTAGATAGATCTTGTTGTCCTATATGGGATAGAGGGTCAAAATTAGCTTTATGATTATAAATGCAAACTAATGTGCCTTCATTTCTTTCTTCTAAAAAATATTCTTTAGTATTATAACCATAGTCTATAATGAATATAGCTCCAGACTCTAAACAATCCTCTAAGTTTGCAACCCATCTTCTATATTGTAAATTTATATCACTTGTGTAATTCTCTGGAATTAAAATAGAATGATTATGTGTTGCAGTACTTAATTCTTTTTTCAATAACTCTGTAGCAGGAAACCATGTATACTTGAAACTATTGTTATGGTTTTTAATGTACAGATTCTCAACCTTGCCATTACGCATTCTGAATCTCTCTGATGGTAATGCATCAAAAAATTCATTTGCAATAATCAAACCTTTAATTTTTTTATTTTCCAAATTATCTACCCATGAAAATAATCCATATAATTCAGGTACTTCTTCTTTAATTTTTCGTTTTTGAACTTCAATTAAATTATTAGATATTTCTAAAATAATATATTTTTCTGGTAATGATTTTATTTTAGCAAGGTTTTTAATAAGAGATATAGCTAAGCTTGCATCTCCACCTCCAAGCTCTAATATACTCATTGGTTGTTCCGCGCTATTTAGATTAATAAATTCATTTGAAATCGATTCACCGAATAAAGACGATGTTATTGGAGAAGTAATAAAATCTCCTTCACTTCCAAATATCTGAGATTTATTTGTATAGTAGCCATATTCTTTGTGGAATAAAGCTATATCCATAAATTCTGAAAAAGGTATTTTGTTTTTAGAAGTTATTTCCTTAGATAAATAAAGCTCAATGGGAGATTTCATAATATGTGTATTTTAAATATAGTGTACATTTTTCTATATATCCTTAATATATATCTATGGCTATAAATAAGACAGTTTTTATTACAGGCGGGGCAAAACGAATTGGTCTTGCTACTGCAAAATATCTTCATGATGAAGGGTATAATATTATTATTAGTTATAATAAATCGAATAAAGATGCTAAAAAGATTTTTACAGAGTTAAATTCATATAGGCAAAATTCATGTCAAATAATAAAAATAGATTTTCTATCTATAAAGGATTATGAATCAATATCTAAGAAAATTATTAAATTTTTTGGCAGAGTGGATGTTTTAGTAAATAATGCATCAATATTTTATCCAACTCAAATAAATAAAATTAATGAAAAAAATTGGCACAATATTATTGATACTAATTTAAAATCAGCACTATTTTTTTCTAAATCATTCTATCCAGAACTTAAAAAAAGAAAAGGCTGTATAATAAACATTGTTGATATACATGTGAATCCGCCTTTAAAAGATTATATTATTTATAATATTAGCAAAGCTGGGCTTCTAGCTTTAACAAAAACTTTGGCAAAAGACTTAGCGCCATCAATTCGAGTAAATAGTATTTCACCTGGAGCGATAATGTGGGCAGAGGATGATGCCAAAAAAATAAACAAACAGAAAGAAATTCTATCAAAGATTCCTTTGAATAAAACTGGATCTCCCAACGATATAGCGAAAGCAATATTATTTTTAATCAAATATGCTGATTATATAACTGGTCAAAATATAAATATTGATGGTGGAAGAAAACTTAATATGTGAATTAAGGGCTAAACTTTTATTTCTAATTCTATCTTTGCAATAATTAACTTGCTTATCGTATATTCTTTAAATATTTTAAAGTTAGTGATATTTAATTCTGGGTGTACAAATTCTGGGGCTATATCTACTAATGGTTTTAATACAAAATCATACTCGATAATTTCTTTTCTTGGTATTTGTATTTTTTCATCATTTATGACTAAATCATTAAAATACAATATATCAATATCAAGTGTTCTAGAGCTAAACTTAGTTTCATTGAAATTTCTACCATGATCTTTTTCAATATCTCTCATATCTTCTTTTAACTTAAATACATCATCCTGCGTTTCAAAATAACAGACGAGATTATAAAAATTAGGTCCTTTAAAACCCATGGGCTCTGTTTCATAAATTGGGGACAAGGTTATATTTTTATATTTAGAGTTAAGTTTTGATATACATGATTTAATATTTTTTTCTCTATCTACATTACTTCCTATTCCAATATAGACTTTATGTTGCATCTTTTGTCCTTTCTATAATTACCCCGACTTCTTTTGATCCTGTGACAGCGCCTGGTTTACTAAATCTACCTTTAATATAATTTACCTGAAATTCTTGGAAAATTAATTTTACCGTCTCCTCTGCCAACGCTTCTATTAATAGAAATTTACTTTTTTGAATAAATGACTGAACTTCTTTTGCAACTGCTTTATAGTCTACTGTGTCTTTTATATTGTCTGTTCCAGATGATTTCTTAATTTCAGTTCCTAGCTCTAAATCTATACAAACTACTTGTTTAATCTTTCTTTCCCAGTCATATATACCAATTGTTGTCTCTATGCATAATTCTTTTATAAACACAATATCCATAGTTATTCTCTCTAAATTTATATATATATATTGTATATGAATATGTTTCTGATATCATTATTGAGTTTGGAGATATAAAGTGTCTAAAATTTGTCAAATAACACAAAAAAGAATAATGTCAGGTAACAATGTTTCGCATGCGAAAAATAGAACTCGTAGAGTTTTTGAGCCTAATTTACATAATCACAGGCTATGGTCTGAGGTTCGAAAAAAATGGATAACTTTAAAACTATCTAAAAAAGGTCTGAGAATAATTGACAAACTTGGCTTAGATAAAGCGTTAGAAAAATATAATATTGGATAATATATGAGAGAGAAAATTAAATTAGTTTCGTCGGCGGGTACAGGTCATTTTTATACTACAACTAAAAATAAAAAAACTATGCCTGATAAATTTGAGATTAAAAAATTTGATCCTACCATTAAAAAATATGTGATGTATACAGAGGTTAAAATTAAATAATTTTTATACTACCTTATATCCCTTTAAACTATCTGAAAAATCATTTAGACAATCTATACCTGTACTTTTCGCGTCTTCACACCAACGATTAAGTATCTCTATAAAGTTTTCATGTTTTGTATTACGAGCATGAAGGATATCATATAATTGGTTCTTTAAATCATACACGGTTTGTAACGAACCACATTCTTTGAATATTTCTTGTAACCTTGAAGTGTCTTGATTTGAAATTCTATGAGGTTGTCTAGCTAAAGTATTTTTAGACTCCCTTAATAGTTTTTTTATATTATTCTTTGCGTTTCTAGTTTCATCTTTCAAAATTGGCTTCAAAACATTGCGCGTATAATTGGTAATTACTGTAATTTTTGACTTTAATAAAGCATAACCAATTTCAGAATTTAAATTATTATTAGGAGACCTAATTATTGTTTTAGTTGCTAACCTTTTTACTCTAACCTGCCCTAATAAAGAAAATATTTTTATATATAACCATCCTATGTCAAACTCCCAAGGCTTTAAAGAAAATTTTGCAGCTGTTGGAAAAGCATGGTGATTATTATGCAGTTCTTCTCCTCCAATAACTAATCCTAAAGGACTCATATTGGTTGAATCGTCGCTTGTATCAAAATTTCTATAGCCCCAATAATGTCCAGCTCCATTAATTCCACCTGCAGCAAATATTGGTGTCCATGCCATTTGAATTGACCAGATAATAATTCCAACTACTCCAAACAAAATGATATTGGTAACAAAAAGAAGCAAGATGCCCAAGTTATTTCTTCCTGTATATAATTTTTCTTCAATCCAGTCAGTTGGGCAATTTTGAGAGTATTTATCTATTGTTTCTTTGTTATTTTTTTCTTCATGATATAAATCTGCACCCTTTAAAATCACAGTTGCTATTCCATAAAATGCTGGACTATGAGGGTCTTCGATTGTTTCAACTTTAGCATGGTGTTTTCTATGAATAGCTACCCAATCGGCAGTTCTCATAGACGTTGTAAGCCATAGCCAAAATCTAAAAAAATGTGAGAGTATTGGCCTAATTTCAATGGCAGAATGACAAACTCCCCTATGTAAATACAGCGTTATACATACAATAGTTATATGCGTTACAACAAGTGTATATATGACATACTCAAGCCATGTAAATTCTATTAGTCCGTTTATTAATATATCTATCATTTTTGTTATAATTCAGAATAACCTAAATAATATGATAAATTGAAAAATATGTCTAATAATATATAAATTATGCCTGAACTGCCTGAAGTAGAGACCGTTTGTAATGCTATAAGAAAAAGCATTAAAACAAATAAAATTAAAGAGTTTGTAATAATAAACCCCAAGCTTAGATGGAATATTGATACAAATATTAAAAAATTATTATCCAAGGTAAATATAAAAAAAATATATAGAAGGGGTAAGTATATAATCTTTGATTTTAATCATGGCAGTCTTATTATTCACCTTGGAATGACAGGGGTTATAAAATTTCTAAAAAATAGACATAAAGTAAATAAACATGATCATTATGAAATAAAATTCCAAGATAACACTATTCTTAGATATAATGATGTGCGGAAATTTGGTTCTATTCATTGGGCAGAAAATATTGAAGATAACTTTTTAATTAAAAAGTTAGGAGTAGAGCCATTGTCTGATAATTTTAATTATGAATATATAAAAAAAATATCAAAAAAAAGAAATGTAGTTATAAAAAATATAATTATGGATCAAAGGATAGTTGTTGGAATTGGTAACATTTATGCTTCTGAAGCATTATATATGTCAAAAATAAAACC
>CAJWJQ010000004.1:0-46569 GCA_913041905.1 uncultured Gammaproteobacteria bacterium | reverse complement strand
CCAGTTTATTTACATTTCGAGCATGCATTTGAATTTGCGCAAAAAGATGTCTAATGAGAATGCATTAGTTATTGTAAATTATGATGCCTCATATTTAGAAGAACAATCAAGAGCATTAGGTTATAATGTTTATACTATTGACCATCACAACTATAACAATTTAAAAAAAACACTAAAACCTAAGTCTTTAAAAAATTTCATATCAACAATTAGCAGAAAACATAAAAACGTTAGTCTTTTATATGGTTCAGGCCTAGAAGGTAAAAAGAACATATATAAAGATTTTACAAAATTAAATATTAAAGGAAACAACCTCAACTTATTAAATAAATGTGGAAATATATATAAACTAGAGAATCTTCTAAAGGAAAGTGGTTTTCAAATACCTAAAATTTTAAAGAATAGAAAAGATTTATCTAAATATAAGCATCTAATTAAACCAATTAATAGTTGCGGAGGGTATGACATAAGTTTTTCAAATAAGAAAAAAGAAAATAATTATATTCAAAAATTTATACCCGGCATAACATATTCAGCCTGTTTTTTTATTAAGAAAAATAGTTTTATTTTTCTAGGTTTTAATAAATTATTTTTATTAAAAAATTTTTCTCCACATCCGTTTGTTCATGCAGGCGCAGCCAGCATAAGGTTAATACCATTTTCTAAAAAAATAATTGATTCTTTAAAATATTTTTCAATTAAATCAAATATGTATGGTTTTAATAGCATAGATTTTAAAATATATGATAACAATATATATGTTTTAGACGTTAATCCTAGAATTACATCAACATTTAAAATGTATAATGATTTTTATGATAATAAGTTACTTAAATCTCAATTATCAAGCGATATAGATTCATCTATTTATCATAAATATAAAGTTAAAAAAAATTATGGGTTTGTGCATATTTTTACTGATAGAGATTTTATATATAATAAAAAACCTGTAATTAATAAAAACTTTATAAATCTACCAAAAGAAGGAGAATTAATAAAAAAAGATAATCCTATTTTTAGTATTTATATGATGGATGATAATTATCATAATCTTAAAAATAAACTGAAGAGAAAAATATCTATGACAAAAAAATATTATAGCTGTTATGATATAAATATCTAATTATGAACAATAATATCAGTATAAATAAGCTTGTTAAGCCGCTAGTTGAAGAATTATTAGATTTAGCAGAACAATTAAATCTCGGAGTAGATACTACTAATGGCGGAGCAAAAATAGTAGATGCAGGCATAAAACATAATGGTTGTTTAGAATCTGGAAGAATTATTACAGAAATTTGTATGGGTGGATTAGGTCGTGTTTCATTAACTATGAGTAATAATTTACCAAAATGGCCTTTAACAATTAATGTTTATAGCACTAACCCTGTTTTAAGTTGTCTTGCCAGTCAGTATGCTGGCTGGAATCTATCCTTTGTTAAAGAAGAAGACAATTTTAACGCATTGGGATCAGGCCCGTGTAGAGCATTAGCTCAAAAAGAAGAATTATTTAAAGATTTGAATTATTCAGATAAATTCTTTTCAACAGTAGTAATTATGGAAGTAGACAGGAAACCACCTCAAGAGATAATTGATAAAATTATAAATGATTGCAATATAAGTGAAAAAAATCTTACAATTATATTAACTCCAACAAGATCTCTTTCAGGCTGTGTGCAAGTAGTCGGTAGGGTTTTAGAGGTAGGAATGCACAAATTACATGAAATAGGGTTTCCTCTAAATAAAGTAGTTGATGGTTTTGGATCAGCACCTGTACCTCCACCAGCACCAGATTTTTTAATAGGGATGGGCAGAACAAATGATGCAATATTATATGGTGGATCAATACATTTATATGTTGATGTTGAAAATGATGAGGCGTTAGAATTAGCTAAAAGATTGCCAAGTTTAACATCATCAGATTATGGTAAACCATTTGCAGAAATTTTTAAAGAATATAAATATGATTTTTATAAAATAGATAAATTACTATTTAGTCCAGCAAAAGTTATAGTAACTACAATTAAAACTGGCGCAACATATACAGAGGGATCTCTTAATTTAGATTTAATTGACAAATCATTCAATAAATGAAAAAAGTATTAATTCTTACTGATAAGAAAGGTTGGCATTTCCAACAATTAAAAAAATCTCTTATAAAAAATGATATACTTGTAGAATCGATTAATATTTCCAAACTTATAATAGCTACAGATTATAAAAATACTAAGATTTTAAGAGAAGACGGTTCCGAGGTAAATGCTAGTGATGTTATAGTGCGCTATATACCAGGCGGTTCACTTGAAGAGATTGTAACATATCTAAATATTTTAAGAGTTTTCAAGAATCAAGGCGTCAATATAATTAATACAGCTGAAAGCATTGAAAAAACTGTAGATAAATCATTAACATCAATTATATTAAAAAATAATAATATACTTACTCCTAAAACTTGGGTTATAAGAGGTAAAAATAAATCTATTGAATTTGCACAAGAACTTTTAAAAAATCATGTATTAATTTATAAACCACTTTTTGGATCTCAAGGAGATAATATAAAAAAGATTAATAAGCCCTCAGACATCAAAAATATTAATAATCCTAGTAACATATATTATCTGCAAGAGTTTATATCAATAGAACCAAACCATGATTACAGAGTTTTAATAATAAAAAATAAAAATAAAAAATTTTCCTATAGCATGGCAAGATATGGCAATTCTTTTGTAAATAATTTTTCAAAAGGTGGTAAATGCGTCCCAATCCCATTTAATAAAGAGATTATAAATATAGCATTTAAATCTGCTGAAGCACTAAATATACCTTTTTGTGGTGTTGATTTAATAAAAAAAGATAATTTGGTTTATGTCATAGAGGTTAATAGCATACCTGCTTGGAAGGGTATTCAAACAACAACAAATGATATTGTTTCTGATAAGATAGTAGAAATTTTTATAAAATCTAATTATATTAAAAAAAACTTTGTCGTTAAAAATAAATTTAAATGTTAGATTTTAGCAAACCATTAATTATTCCTTCAGAAACAAACTCAAATATTTTAAAAGAATCATATTTATTTTCATGTAAAAAAGATGTAGAGGTTATAAAACCAGGAAATGTATCAATAAAATCACCTCATATTGATACAACAGCTAAAGATTATGTCAATAGCTCAATTAATAGTAGTAATGCATTATTTTTAAAAGAATATTCTTTAGGTGAAAGAATTTATTATGCTATAAATTTAACGAAAGAAAAAACTAGCGTTAACACAAACCTCGGGATTATATTATTGTGCGCTCCAATAATACATGCTTTTATGAATTTTAAAAATAAACCACTAAAAGATTCGATACATGATCTAATTTTATATTCAACTGAAAAAGATACGATGCTCATTTGTGAGGCTATTCAAAAAACAAACCCTGGAGGATTGGGCTCTTCTGACAAAATGGATGTAAAATCAAAACCTCACGTTAATTTGCACGAAATTATGAGTTTTGCATCAAAATATGACAGAATTTCCTACCAATATGCTAATAAATTCTCAGATATATTTGATTTTATTCTTCCTAAGCTTGATGAATATCAAAAAAGAGGAGAAACGCTAGATTTTACCTTATCTTTGATTTTCCTAGAAATTCTTGCTGAAATACCAGACTCTCATATAGCGAGAAAATTTGGTGAGAAAATAGCAAAAAAGACTAGTAATCAAGCCTATGATTTGTTAAAAATACTAAAGAGGGACAGTAGTCGAGAAAATGCTATGAATTACATAGCAGATCTTGATTATGACTATAAAAAAAATGGAATTAATCCGGGGACTACCGCAGATTTATTAATCGCAAGCCTGATGGTTTATACGATATTCAGCAGCGTGGATAGTCACCTTGGCTCATAGAGTTAAGGTTTAAAAGTAGACCCTCTAAAATTAAATAAAAGGAGATAATAATGGCAGTAATAGACAAAGTACTAACAGGTGAAAGCCTAGTTGTAACTGAAGGTGGCGATAACGAGATTGCACACATTGACTTACTTATAGGGCCTCGTGGTTCAGCTGTAGAAGATGCATTTTGTAATACATTATGTAATAACAAAGATGGTTTTACATCACTTCTTGCAGTCTCTCAACCAAACCTTATGGTAAAACCTGCAACTGTAATGTTCAACAAAGTTACTATTAAAGGCGCTAAACAAGCAGTGCAAATGTTTGGCCCTGCGCAGGCAGCCGTATCAATGGCAGTCGCTGACAGTGTTAAAGATGGAACAATTCCAGCAGCCGAAGCTAATGATTGTTTTATCTGCGTAGGAGTATTCATCCATTGGGATGCTGCTGATGACGGCAGAATATATGAGTATAACTATAAAGCAGTTAAAGAGGCTATTGAAAGAGCAGTTAAAGGCTCACCAACAGCTGATGAAGTAGTTGCTAACGCAGATGCTAAACAACATCCTTTCTCAGGACAAGGTTAATAGCAAAAACTTTTGATTAAACCAGCCTAGTAATTATAGGCTGGTTTTTTCTTTTTGAATAAACATCTTTGTTAGCTTGCTTTGATGAAGAATTGAGGATACAAGCACTCCTTTTGCTCCAATTTGTTTAGCTTTTTTAATATCTAATACTTTTTTAATTCCACCTGCAATATAATAATCCTTCTTATCATTTTTAATAAATTTGTTTGCAATTTTAAGGTTAAACTTGTTATCTGAGCCAACCTGCATTAAATCCATTAATATAATTTTTTTTGGCATATGTCTTATATGTTTATAAATTGGTTTAGATCCTAAAAAATTATCTTTAAAATCTAACGAGCAAATATAATCTTCATATTTTTTTGACAATAATTCAAAACCAATAGATTTTTCCCCACAAAACACTGGTACATAATTTTTAAAATTTTTTGATAATTTTATTTTATTTAAACCAGAGTCAATCCAAAATTGTATTTTTGGAAATTTTTTTAGAATAAGCTCAATTAATTCGTGACTTACATTATTATCTATTATTGCATTGAGGTCAGCTATGTAAATAATGCTAGGCTTAAACTTTTTAACTATAAGATAAATTATATCCCTTGGGTCCGTAGTATTGTATAATTGTTTATTGATTGGTTGATAAACGTCTCTATTGCCTTTAACAGCTTTAACTACTTGACTATTTAATATGTCTAAAACAGGAATTATATCCATAGCATGCATAAGATTTTAATATATGAATATATTACAGGAGGTGGATTAATAAATGAAGATTTAACTTCTACACTGCTCCATGAGGCAACATTAATGACCTCATATGTATATCAAGAATGTGAGAAATCACAATACTTTGAGTATGATTATTTTCAAGATTATAGAATAAAAGATGATAATTTTAAAAAAGCTATTAAAATTAAGTCTCATAAAGAAATTTTTAATACATCCTTATTAAAAAAATATGATTATATATTGCCAATAGCACCTGAAATTGACTTAAACCTCTTTCATTATGCAAGTTTTCTTGAAAACCATCATTTGAACTTTATTCTCTCTGACTCAAAAACTATTAAATTACTTTCTGACAAATTATTATTTTATAAAGCATGTAAAAACAATAATATCCCAACGATAAAAACAAGATTATTAACAAGCCGATTAAAGCTAAACAGCAAAAGATCCATTGTAAAGGATAGACATGGGGCTGGTTGCTCATACATTAAAATAATTAAAAAAAATAGTGATATAAAAAGTAATGACTTAGATAAAATAGTACAGCCATATATTAATGGTGAAAATTATAGCCTGTGTTTATTTTTTAATAAAAACAACTATAATCTATTGAGTGTTAATAAACAGAAATTAGAAATATATGCTGACAACATGGTAAAGCTAACCAATTTACACGTTAATGTGCCACATAACTTTCACCCTAAAATAAACTCTTTGATATTTCTAATTATGAAATCATTCCCTGGCCTAAGAGGATATATCGGAATAGATATTATTATCCAAAAAGGAAAAATGATTGTAGTAGAAATTAACCCAAGACTAACAACATCATTTATTGGTATTTATGAGACAATTGGCATCAACATTATAGATTTAATTATTAAATCAAAATATCAAAAGAATGTGATGAGCGGCAAATCGTTATTATTTAAAACATGAAAAAAAGAAACATATTTATGGGTTGGGATATTGGGGGCGCTAATACTAAGTATTGCGCATTAAATGACAATACTATTGACTGCAAAATTAAATCATTCGAGCTATGGAGAACAACCAAGGAAATTCAGAAATTTGTTAGTGAAACACATAAAAAATTTTCAAACAAATATAACATAATCAATGCCATATCTATGTCAGGAGAAACGTGTGATATTTTTCCAACTCGAGACCTAGGGGTTAAAAAAATATTATCATTTTTTAATAATCAAAGATCTGATAATTATGTATTTTCAAAAAATGAAAAATTTATAAAGATAAATAAAAATATATCTTCTGGTTTAATTGCATCTATGAATTGGCTTGCAGCCGCTACATACTTAAAGAATTATAATAAAAATATCATTGGCATAGATTTAGGCTCTACAACAACAGACATTTTATTAATTAAAGATAATCAAATTATTAATAAAAGAAAAAATGATTTTACTGGACTTACATCATCTGAGCTGATGTATACAGGTTGTCTACGAACACCTATTTCAGCTATTGTTAATAAGATTAAAATTAGAAATAAAGTTTATAATATAATCCCTGAAAATTTTGCTTCCATAGCTGATATTTATAATGTTCTGTCAGTAATACTGTCTAAGAATAACTATACAAATAGTTCGGATAATAGACCAAAAACTTATTATTATTCCATGAGAAGATTATCTAGAATTTTTGGATTTGACTATTCTAAACCATATGAAAATACCATTTTATCTTTATCAAAAAAAATTATGTCTATTCATTTGAGCCAAATTGATTATATTATTAATTATCATATAAAAGATAAGTATCCTAAAATTAAAGGATTAAAAATAATTGGCATGGGGGTTGGTAGGGAATTAATTAGAATAATTAGCAAAAAAAATAAATGGGATTATCAGGATTTTATGGATTATGTAGATATAAAAAAGAAAAAGGGCATAATAGATGTATCCGATGTTGTGCCAGCTTTTGCCCTATCGCACCTCATAAAAAATGAATATGATGAAACAAAAAAGAATAGATTATAAATATTATTGTGATTCTAAGAAAATATTTTCTTTAATAGAAGATAGAAATTGGTCGACTTTGTTATGCAGTAATAACCAAATGTTTCAACATGAGAGATATGATATTTTAACTTCTGATCCAATTGAAAAAATATATGCTTATAAAGATAAAACTGTTGTAGAGAATAAAAAGGGAATAGAAGAAATAAAAGAAGACCCAATAGTAGTATTACACAAACTAATGGATAAATATAAATCAGATATAACAGACCTGCCCTTTGTAGGAGGTGCGATTGGATATTTATCATATGATTTAGGAAATCATTATGAAAATATCAAGCAAAATAACAATGATATTGACATCCCTCTAATGGCTTATGGAATTTATGATTGGTCCATAGTTATTGATCATTTTGAAAAAATAACAACTTTAGTCTATTCATTGGAAACTGATATTATTATATTTTTAAAATCATGTCTTGAAAAAAACGAAATAAATGAAATACAAAATGAAAAATATCAAATAACTTCTACTTGTAAATCAAATATATCTTTTGAAGAATACAAATCAAAATTTGAAAAAATTCAATCATATATAAAAAATGGAGATTGTTATCAAATAAACTTTTCTCAAAGATTTTCCCTTGAATATAGTGGTAGTTGTTGGTCTATATTCAATAGCATTTTGCCAACTTATAGTTCTCCTTATTCTGCTTATATTAATATGCCATTTATGACAATAATGTGCTTTTCCCCAGAAAGATTTTTATTAACTAATAATAATGTTGTAGTAACTAAACCTATAAAAGGCACTAGACCTGTTTCAAAAGACCCTAACGTGAATAAAAAATCTATTTTGGAATTAACTTCTTCTGATAAAGAAAAGGCAGAAAATTTAATGATAGTTGATTTGCTTAGAAATGATCTTGGAAGAAACTGTGAATTTGGGACGGTAGAAGTTAAAGAACTTTTTAAAATTGAAACATTTGCTAACGTTCATCATTTGGTCAGTACCGTTAAAGGTGTGATTGCAAAAAATAGTAATATATATAAACTTTTGCGTGGTTGTTTTCCCGGAGGATCAATTACAGGCGCTCCTAAAATTAGAGCGATGCAAATTATTAATGAATTAGAACCAAGTAATAGGAGCGTATATTGTGGATCTATTGGATACATAAGCTTTAATAATAAAACAGATTTGAATATAGCTATACGAACTATAGTTGCCAAGGATAATAATTTATATTTTTGGGGTGGCGGAGGCATTGTTTATGATTCAGAGGTAGAATCTGAATATAAAGAAACCTTTGATAAGATTAAGCCGCTCCTTGATTTATTAAAACATTCTTCTTAATTTCTTTTGAAACCCTATCAACTAAATTTGCTTTCAATAATTTTCTATTAGATGAGGTGTCACATAATACCCCTCTAAACCCAAGAAAGTTAGGGTGTAATTTTTTTAATAGATTAATGTGTTTTAATTTTAAAGATCCTGATACACCGCTAAATTTTTTATTTTTTCTAACAATATGAATAAAATCCTTTATATCTTCTATCGTTAGCAGCTCTGTTGTTGAATTATTATTTTTATAGTGAGTATCTATCATTACCCCATGATACCCTGTATTCATAATTTCTTTTAATATATCAAAATCAAATGTTTTATCAGCAAAAAGGACACAAATTGGTTTGCTATTTTTAAAATTAATTTTTTTGATAAATTCTTTATGTTGGTTAATAAATTTTTTATCAAATAATCCAATTTTTATAAATTCAATATTTTGATTAATCACCTGTTTAACATTATATATATATTTTAAGGTATTAGGATTTTCTTCATTTCCCATTGTTACACTTAAAATATGTTTGTTTAAAATTTTTGAAATATTAGATACAGCATTAATTCCAACATACCCCAATGCTCCGTCATCTATATTTTTTAAATCTATGATGTCAATATCACAGTGTTTAATTTGATGTGCTTCATCAATATTGCTTATACTTGCCAAAAATTTAACCATTTTTTTTATTTTCCTTACTTATAAAACTATTTATTTTTTTATTTATCCATTTCCAGGATTCTAATTCATTTGGTCCTGATGTTTTATCAATACCTATTTTTAAATAATTAATTTCCATTATAATTTTTTCCGTTGAAATCATCCCTAATCTACTAGCAAGAACAGCTGCTTCTATAACTGAAAATTGTGCTCTATTAAACCCAAGGAAAGGTTTATGTATTTTCTTTTCAATAATGGCACATTTTATTTTTGGTCTTGTTTTATCATCATTTATATCTATGACAGCCACATCATAATGAGTATTTGTATTTTTAAGTATAGGGATACCAAAAGAATTATTTTTAATCAATGGCCAATCTTTTTTTTCTCCAGTCACTATTCCAGCAAAGACTCTTGTGTCATCAGTGAAATTTATTGTTGCCTTATTCATGCTTAACAAATTATCTAAAGTTTTCGAAGGTTTAAAAGGAGAAATATATAGATGTTTATCATCCATTTTAATGCCCATAGGAGCCATATGTACTAAATTATCTTGAGAAATTGTTATAATTATGACTTCATGTATCATTTTTTTTCTTATATGTAGGTCCAGACTTTTTAAATGTTAACTTATCTTCAGCTGGTTTATCAAACAAACAGCCCCAATCTAATTCTTCATCTTGCGCATAATTTTTACGAAGTTGAAATGCAATTTGAGCTTTAACTAACTCCATTCCTAAATAAAAAGCATGCCCAATATCTTTTCCGATATTTAAATGATTAAAAAAATCATAAGGATTTGTGTAGGTATGAATACCATCCCTATTAAAAAGACTTATTCCGTTATCTGAAATCATTATTCTGTAATTAGTATCTTTGATTTTTTTTGCCAAGTCTTCTATTTCATCTAAATTATACTGAAAGCCTTCTGATCCATGAGTGACAAGCAATCCTGGATGTATATGTTTAGGTGTAATTTCATTAGTTGATGATGCTAGCATTATCCTTCGAGCTAAATCATTTTCTTTGATTACAGTACTACAATGATTGCTAACTTCTGTAGTTAATATATGGTTAATTTTTAATTCTGATATTATACCCATGAGAAGCATAGTCATACCAGTTGTATCAGCATGGGTTAGCTCTGTAATATTGCCAGTACCCATCATTATATGGATATCTGGATATTTTTTACGCAATTCACTATAGCGCAAAAGAGAGTCTGTAAAACCATGGTTAATTGGGTCAAGAATAGAGTCTGCGATAAAGGTCCTTTTCATTTTTAAACATTTTTCAATACATTCATAAAGACTATCCATATCTCCAGGTTTATTAGGTATTAAAACTGGATAAGAATCTACCTCATCTAATATATAAAAATTATCTGATTTTATACTTAACAAATAGTCCGCACCAGATTTGCCACCTAATATTAACTCATCATTATCATGTGAATCTACGCTAACATATAAGTCTTGGTTTTTTAATTCCTGAATAGCTTCAGCAAGGTGCGGGAATGGTTGATTAGGTAAGCAGCCAACATCTATAATATCTGCTCCATTACTTGTATAATATTTTGCTAAATTAATTATTTGATCAATAGACATTAAAGAAGCATCAGTTATTTCAGCAAAGATATGAACTTCATATTTTGAAAGATCATATTTTAAAGGTTTACCTCCAAATAAGACTGGCAGATCTTTTAATTCCTCAGGCCCTCTCTCAATGCTAATATTAAGTGTTTTCGATAAAGCATTAATATCTCCTTTAACTCTACCGGGAATAATTATTTTATCAAAATTAGAAATATCTCCAATTCTTCTTTCAATCATTTTGGTGGTTAGTAATGCAGCTACATTGATATTTAAATTTTTTATTTCATAAGAAAATTTTTTATCTTCTATGCAATCTAAAATTTTTTTAAGATTTTTTTCTGCAAGTTTTCCTGTTATAAAAAGTATATGTTCTTTTATGTCCATTTTTTTAAAGCCTCGTGAAGACTATCAATATTATTTACAACATCAGTAAATGCAAATTTTTTTAATTTTTCATAATTTTCTAATTCTATATCTCTAGGATATAAGGTAACTAGTTTCTTCGGAGCTTGTGTTATTACCGTAGGTTCTGTATCGCAAGCAAAAATAATAGAATGAATTTTACACTTCCCTGCTTGAGCAAACATATTTGTAACTAGATTGTCAGAAAAACCATACGCCATCTGGGCCACTGTATTAGATGTAGCTGGAGAAACTACTATAAGATTATATATTCCCTCATATAGTAAACTTACTGGAGCGGAGCTAGCAGTTATATCTTTAAAAATTTTTATGCCTTTAGACTTAAATTTGTCTAAATCATAATCATACCATTTTAAAACTTCTTCACCTGCTTGGCTCAAGAATAAGTCTACATTTTCTATAGAATTTATTATTTCTATAGACTCTTTTAAATAATGGCCAGAGCCAGTAATACACCAAGCTATTCTTTGTTTATTTGTCATAATTATTTATATTATTTTTTAAGTAATGACTCATATTCTATCAAGTCTTTTGGACTGTTGATATTTATAAATAAATTTTTATTATCAGAAAAATCTACTAACCTTAGGTTTCTATCATCATACCATTTGTCTATTTTTCTTTGTCCAGTTGATAGGAATTTTTCTAAACTTTTAGTAATATTGTTTTTTATTAATGCATGTACAGGCTGGATTCTTTTACCATCATGAGCACATTTAATCTCAAAATTATCATCCCCTGATATCATTCTTTTAAAATAATCATCATTAATTAATGGGCTATCACATGGAAGTATTAGTAGATAATCAGTTTTAGTGTTAAGCAATGCTGTATAGATTCCAGCTAAAGGTCCTTGAAAACCATCAAAGGTATCCTCTAGGACCGTATACCCCATATCTTGATATTTTTGAATATTTCTATTTGCATTTATATAGACTTTAGAAGTAAATTTAGCTGATATTTTATATAACCGCTCTATAACAAAGGTATTATTTATTTTTAGCAAACCTTTATCTTTGCCATTCATTCTTTCTGCTTTGCCACCAGCAAGAATAACGGTAGTTATATTTTCTTTATTAATCATAATAATTATATTTTATCATTAGAAATAAATTATCTTATATAATAGAATAACTCAGCATGGATAATAATCGTATATATTTAGCTCCAATGGTTGGAAGAACAGATGAGCACTATCGCTTTTTTATAAGAATATTATCTAAAAACATTAGCCTCTATACTGAAATGATTACATGTGACGCATTTTTATTTACTGAAAGAAAGAACTATTGCGTCAAACCTCACGAAAACAACCTTACTATACAGTTAGCAGGATCAGAACCAAAAAAATATGGAGAATGCGCAAAAATTATTCAAGATCAAGGGTATAACGAAATAAATATAAATATTGGGTGTCCAAGTAGTAAAGTAATTAAAGGTGAATTTGGAGCATGTTTAATGAGGTCACCAAACATGGTTGCTGATTTCATATATGAAATCAAGGAAAATTGTTCATTGCCAATATCTATAAAAACTAGGTTAGGTTTAGACTATGATGAAAATATAGATCTTTTATTAAGTTTAATTAATAAAACTAAAGAAGCAGGGTGTAACAAATATTTTATACATGCAAGAAATGCTATTTTAAACGGCATCAGTCCTAAAAAAAACAGAAGAATTCCTGTATTACGTTATTTAGATGCTCTCAGAGTTAAAAATCTATATCCCGAATTAGAAATAATTTTAAACGGAGGAATAGAGGATGTACAAACAATTAAAAAAACTATTAAACAGTTTGACGGAATAATGATAGGAAGAAAAATTTATGACGACCCAATGTTTTTAATTGATATAGAGAAAGACATATATAATAAAAATAATAACATTACTAGAAAAGAAATAGCCGAAACATATTCTTTTTATGCTATTCAAGAATCAAAAAAAGGTATAAGTAATTATTTTTTACTAAGACATTTATATCATTTATACTATAATACAGTCTCATCTAAAAAGTGGAAAAAATTTATACATAATATTATTCAAAATAATATAGAAATAAATAAGATAACAGAATTTGAAGAATTATTTTATGAAGAAAAAATTAAAACTTACAGCTAAAAAAGCTAATCGTTATAACTTATACGAAGAGTCAGTTCAAAACGTAGATTTTGAAACAGAATTCTTTGCAAAAATTTTTAAGAAATATACAAAAAAACAATGCACAAAAATAAGAGAAGATTTTTGTGCGTCTGCTAAGATTTCGCAAGCATGGGTAAAGAGAAATAAATCTAATATTGCATATGCAGTAGATTTGAATAAGAAAATATTGAATTTTGCTAAAAATAGATCTAAGCAAGAATGTACTGTAAATGAATTTGAAAGAATTAAGTTTATTAAAGGTAATTCTCAGACTAAGAGTACACCGAAAGTAGATTTAGTTGCGGCATGTAATTTTAGTTATTGGGTATTTAAAACTAGAAGTGAATTAATAAAGTATTTTAAAAACACATATAAATGTTTAAACAACACCGGAGTTTTCATGTTAGATGCCTTTGGTGGATATGAAGCACATCAAGAATTAGAAGAAAGCACTAAACATAAAAATTTTACATACGTATGGGACCAACACAGCTTTAATCCAATAACGAACGATCTGACTTGCTATATTCATTTTGAATTTCCGGATGGTTCATCAATGAGAAAAGCTTTTGTGTATGAGTGGAGATTATGGTCTTTGCCTGAAATAAAAGAATGTTTGCAAGAGGCGGGTTTTAAATCAGTGGATGTATATATGCAAGGATGGGATGACAAAAAAGATGAGGAGACTGACGAGTTCTTCAAAACTAAAAAGTGTGATGCAGATCCAGGCTGGATAGCATATATCGTGGCATGTAAGAAAGCATATTAATAATTGATAATTTTAATTAAAAAACTATAATTAAATCAAGAGCTAGCCGTGTGATTGCTGTTTTAAACAGAGGAAAGTCCGGACTCCATAGGTAATAGTGCCAGGTAACTCCTGGGAAGCGTGAGCTTACGGAAAGTGCTACAGAAAATAACCGCTAATTCGTAAAAGGGTTAGTAAGGGTGAAAAGGTGAGGTAAGAGCTCACCGCATACAAGGTAACAAGTATGGCTGAAGTAAACCCCGCTAGGAGCAAAGCAAATTTATAGCGTATCTACCTAGGACAAGCTATATGGTAGGCTGCTAGAGGTTTTTGGTGACAAAAACTCGAGATTAATGATCACACATGACAGAATCCGGCTTATAGGCTGGCTCTTAGACCAATATTCAAAATAAAAATCAATATATTTGTATAAGCAATTGATTTATATATTTATTAATCAAAAAATACCATTTATCATCAAAAACCTAACAATTTAAAGCATTTAATGGCTTGCATGTGATAAAAAAAAGCCATATAGTGTTGATATATGGCAATTTATGTCAAATTGTGGGAAAAACTGGTGAATATGTTTAAAGGCATACATAATATGAATTTGGATGGGAAGGGTAGATTAACTATCCCTAGCAAGTACCGTAGTACCATAATCGATCAGGTTAATGGAAATATGGTCATTACCATTGATTCAGAAGAAAAATGTCTTCTTTTATACCCATCAACTGCGTGGGGTAAAATTCAAGATAAAATCAATAACTTACCCAGTTTTAATAAGAACGCAAAAAGAATTCAAAGATTACTAATTGGTCATGCGGAAGATTTAGAGATGGACTCAAGTGGCAGAGTGCTAATCTCTAAGCCGCTTATAAATTTTGCGGAAATGACTAAAAAAATAACCTTAATAGGACAAGGTGAAAAGTTTGAGATATGGAGTGATGATATTTGGAATTCCAGAGTAAACAAATGGAGATCTGAAGAGACTGACGAATCTCAAGAGTCGGTTCTCTCGGATATTATTATCTAATGAATTTACATAGATCATACAGAGTTTTAGGAATAAAAGGTAATGAAGATAATAACTTGATAAAAAGAGCATTTATGAAAGTTGCGCAAAAATACCACCCTGATAAAAATTTAAATGACTCTAAATCAGTAGAAAAATTCATAGACGCAAGAATCGCATATGAAAATATCCTAAACCATAGGAATAAATAATGAACAACCATACTCCAGTCATGTTAAATCAAGTTATTAAAGGATTAAACATTGTTAAAAATGGAAATTATATTGATGCTACTTTTGGTTTTGGAGGACACTCTAAAAAGATATTAGAATCACTTAATAGTAATGGAAAATTGTTTGGCATTGATAAAGATTTAGATGCTGTACAATCAATCGAATCATCCATATTGGATGACAAAAGATTTACCCTGAAACATGGATGTTTCTCTTCTCTAGAGAAGTTTACAAAAGAATGGGGAATTTATGGATCTGTAAATGGCATTTTATTTGATTTAGGAGTTTCTTCGTATCATCTTGATAATCCAGATAGAGGTTTTAGTTTTAAAAATAAAGGTTTGATTGATATGAGATTTGATCAATCCTGCGGCAAGAGCGCTAGAGAATGGATTACTAATGTTGATGAAAAGACGCTATCTAATATTATTTGGAAATATGGAGA
The DNA here is from genome assembly GCA_913041905.1 of uncultured Gammaproteobacteria bacterium. Lineage (GTDB taxonomy): Bacteria > Pseudomonadota > Gammaproteobacteria. Next base: position 30,784 of record CAJWJQ010000004.1, on the reverse strand, counting down.
TGAGCGTTATTCTAAACGTATAGCAAGAGAAATTATTTTTGAAAGAAAAAAAGAACAAATTTCTAGCACAGATCAATTAGCTAAAATTATTAATAAAGCAATACCTAAGAATGAGAAAAACAAAAATAACGCTACAAGAACATTTCAGGCTATAAGAATATTTATTAATAATGAGTTAGAAGCGCTAAAAGATGCCTTGCATAATAGTTATAATATTCTTGCTCCAAAAGGAAGGTTAGTTTTAATTACATACCATTCACTTGAAGATAGGGTTATAAAAGATTTTTTAAAACATACTGATAAGAATTTATCTACTCCAAGGAATTTGCCAATTAAAAGTGAGTTCTTAACAAAAATGTACGAATTGGTATCTAAATCTATTAAACCAGAAGAAGGTGAGATAGCTGCTAATCCAAGAGCTAGGTCGGCTAAATTAAATATTTTGGAAAAATCAAATGAAGATAGCGTATAATCTAGTAATTTTACTTATTTTGACATTGTCAGCATTTACTGTGATTTATATCAAACATCTAAACAGAATAGTTAACATTGAAATGGAAAAATCAGAAAAAAATATTTCAAAATATTTAAATGAGCATAAAAGACTTCTAGATATTAGAACAAAGTTATTAGACAAGAAATTAATAACAAAAAATATTAAAAAGACTTTAGGAATGGAAATTCCATCTAAAGAGAAAATTATTTATTTGAATTTGGTTGAGTAAACCGGAGGTGTAATATGTTTGAAGTAGTAAACGAGTATAGTCAAAATGCTGTGATTAAGGTTATAGGCGTTGGAGGTGGTGGCGGTAATGCTGTCGAGACAATGCTAAAATCCAAGATTCATGGTGCTGAATTTATTTTAGCCAATACAGATTCTCAAGCTTTGAGAGATGTAAAAGGAGCTACAATAATTCAAATAGGTTCTGATATCACAAAAGGACTTGGTGCTGGAGCAGACCCAGAAAAAGGAAGACAGGCAGCTCTAGAAGCTAAAGAAGAGATTGCGTCCGCTATAATGGGTGCTGACATGCTATTCATTGCTGCTGGTATGGGAGGTGGCACTGGAACAGGTGCAGCTCCAGTAATAGCTCAAATTGCAAGAGATGCTGGCATTTTAACTGTTGCAGTGGTCTCTAAACCATTTTCATTTGAAGGGCCTAAGAGAATGAAATATGCCGATGAAGGTATAGAATCTTTAAATGAATGGGTTGATTCATTAATAATCATACCAAATGAAAAATTAGCAGAAGTTTATGGTAATGATAATGCCTTATTTGAATCATTTACTAACGCAGATGATACTTTAGGAAGTGCAGTAAAAGGTATTGCTGAAATTATTACAATCAGAGGATTTATTAACGTAGATTTTGCTGATGTAAAAACTGTAATGTCTGGAAGAGGCAAGGCTATGATGGGATTAGGCCTTTCTTCAGGAGAGAATAGAGCAGAAGAAGCAGTAGACAAAGCATTGAATAACCCACTCTTAGATAATATAGAGTTACAAAACGCAAGCGGAGTATTAGTTAATATAACCGCAGGTGCTGATCTATCATCAAAAGAGTTTGATGTCATTGGTAGGAAAGTGAGAGAGATTGCTAGAGATGATGCGACCATAATAATTGGTTGTATTAAAGAAGAAAATAATACAGGAGATTTAAGAGTAACTTTAGTGGCAACTGGCTTTGATACAGTTGACAATGATCATCTTGATAATCATAAACCAGAGGTAGATATTTCTGGTATGGCTAAGCCTATTACTACTGTTCCAATACATGCTTTAGATAGTCCTGTTAACGAGCAAGTTACTAGCGAGCAAGTTGTAGCTAAGGAAAATGTCGATAATATTGACATACCAGCTTTTTTAAGGCAACAAGCTGACTAATAAGAATAACAATCCAAAAATACCTCCATGGAGACAATATTTTTTTTACAGTATTGTCTCCATAACATTCTTTCTTATATCGACAAGAGTTGTATTACTTCAAGCTTTTGAAACAGATTGTTTTTTCATAAATAAATTAAGTTGTAAAACAAATTTAAAAAAAGTAGCTGATAAACGACAAATAGATTATAGAACTATTGAGACCTATAGAGGTATTATTTATGATAGGAACGGTGAAATATTAGCAATGAGTTTACCGAAGAAGACTTTGTGTATTAATATTAGAAAAATTTATAAACCATATGTAAAAAAAGAAATTGATCTAAATAAATTATTAAAAATAATAAATTTAAGAAAATCGAAATTTAATTCAATTGTAAAAAATAATAAAAATAAACAAGAATATTATTTAAAAAGAAAATTAAATAATGAAAAAGTAGAAGAAATAAAAAATCTCAATCTTCCATATATTTATTTTATTGATGAATACCATAGAGTTTATTTAGGAGGAGAATATTTTTCAAATGTAATAGGTTTTACCGATATAGATGATAATGGGCAAGATGGGATAGAGTTAGCTAAAGATCAACACCTCCAATCAACCAAAGGTATTAAAAAAATAAGAAAAGATAATTTAGGTAGATCTGTAGAGTTATTGGATATAGTTAAAGAACCTAAGGCTGGAAATAATATATTTCTGTCCATGGATAAGAGGATACAGTTTGTAGGATATAAAATACTTAAGCAGCATGTCAACAAAACAAAAGCTGATAGCGCTTCATTAGTTCTTATTAAAAATAAAACTGGTGAAATAATATCAATGATTAATTACCCATCATTTAATCCAGATAATAGAAAAGAAATTTTTGGAAGAAGAGTACAGAATTTAGTCACATCTTCGTTATTTGAGCCAGGTTCTACAATTAAACCTTTTACAGGCTATACTGCTCTATATTCAGGGTCTCATAACATTAATGATGTAATAAACACGTCGCACGGTTTTAAATTAACAAAAAACAGCAAGACCCTTAAAGATTATAAAAATCTTGGTTTTTTAACTTTAGAGGGAATAATTGAGAAATCAAGCAATGTAGGCGCAGCAATGATTGCAAAGAAAACTAAAAAAGAGCATATATATAATACTTTAAAAAAACTTGATTTTGGTAATAATTTATATATTGGTTTGCCAGGATCTCAGAATGGGAATCTCAAGAATTATAAAGAATGGGATCAAGCACTACATGGAACATTGGGTTATGGATATGGACTATCAACAACTTTATTGCATTTAGCTAACGCATATACAACATTAGCTAACCATGGGAGAAAAGTAGAATTAACATATGAGAAACGTTTAGACGATGATTTTGTAACCGAACAAATTTTAGATAAAGAAATATCAAAGAAGATTTTAACAATGATGGAGAAAGTAGTAAATACTGGAACAGGAAAGAAGGCTAAACTTAAAAATTATTCTGTTGCTGGTAAGACAGGCACTGCTAGAATAAACAAAGGAGGAGATTATAGCGCATTTCAACATAACGCAATCTTTGTTGGGATTACGCCAGCAAGTAACCCAGAATATGTTGCTGCTATTATTATAAGAAATCCTAAAAATGGAGAAGCCGCAGGAGGCAAGAATGCAGCACCTATTTTTAAAGAATTTATGAGCCATGCATTAAATTTGTTAGAGGTTTATCCAGACATAAAATGAGAAAAAATAATGAAATTAAAAAAATAATTGATTATATAAAAAAAATAAATCCTAAAATACAAAATATAGCTAACTCCCTATCTTTTAATAGTAAAGAAAATTGTAAAAATAAAATCCTTATATTGGTAAATATAAAAAATAATAATTTATATAATTATATAAATGAAGGAATACAAAATGGTGCAATTGGATTAATAACTTCGAATACTATACAAAAAGATAGATTAAGAAAACAAATTTCATATTTACGCTCATGCTTTTTACAAAAAAATCTTAATATTTTTCTAGACCATATATATAATCAACCATTAAAGAATAAGTTAGTTATAGGCATAACAGGTACTGATGGTAAGACCTCTACATCATACAGTTTAGCCAAAGGATATCAATTAATTGGCAAGAAAGTAGGTTTAATTTCATCAGAAGGAAATGGTGTATTTCCAAGATTAACACGAAGTAGTTATACTACTCCTAGAAATGATATTTTATTTGAGTTATTTAATAAATTTAATAATGCTAACGTAGATATAATTATAATAGAATGTTCATCTCAAGGTTTACAACAAGGAAGAGTTGATTGCATAAAATTTAATACAAGCATTGTTACTAATATAAACAAGGATCATATAGAATATCATAAAAATTTTACTAATTATGTTAAATCTAAAGCAAAACTATTAGAGATGACAAATGGAAAAATTTTTTTAAACCAAGCATGTAATAATAGTCAGTTATTATTACGTTATATTAAGCGTTCACAAATAATTTATTATAATATGTTTAACTCTAATCAGAGTTTATTTGAACCTCCATATGGTTTAATTGACAATTTTTTTCGTACACAAGGCGTAAATAAGAAATTACAATTAAAAATTAATAATAACTTAGGACAAATTCCTGGAAGAGCCCATATAATTAAAGGCAAGGACAATATAATGTTTATTATAGATTATGCACATACCATTAGTTCATTTGAACGAATTATAAAAATTAGCAAGAAAGAGTTAAATTGCAAATTATTAGCTACAGTTTTTGGTTGTGGTGGCGATAGGGACAAAAATAAAAGATTACAGTTTGGTAGAATTGCTGATAAATATTCGGACAAGATAATACTAACAGACGATAATCCTAGAAGCGAAAATTCTTTACAAATACTCAAGGATATAAAAAAAGGAATTAAGAATAAACCAAAAGCAGAAATAATTATAAAAAGAAAGAGTGCTATTAAACAAGCTATTAGGCTTGCAAGAGAGGGGCATCTAATATTATTACTAGGGAAGGGTAATGAAAATGAAATTCTTTATAAGAAAAGAATTGTCAAACATAATGATATAAAATATGTAAAAATGTTATTGAAATGAAAATATCTATCTCTGATTTAGAAAAAACATTAAAAACAAAGGCAATAGGAGTGCCTTCTAATACTACTTTTAATGGAGTTTCCATTGATTCCAGAACAACTAAAGAAAATAATATATTTTTTGCAATTAAAGGAGATAACCATGATGGACATGATTATATAGAAGATGCACTTAAAAATGGAGCAAAAGCAATTATCTGTGATCGCCCTATAAATAATAAACCTCAATTCATTGTTAAAAATACAATTACTGCATTAGGCCAATTAGCTTCATACTACACATCATTAATTAAACCAGTTACCATAGGTATTACCGGAACTAATGGTAAGACAACCGTAACTAATTTAATAGCATCAATTCTAAGGCAATGTAATTTAACTTTACAAACTTATAAAAATTATAATAATCAAATTGGTTTGCCGTTATCTATATTTAGGGCAGAAAAGAAGACAAAATTCTTTGTTTTAGAGATGGGAGCAAGTAAAAATGGAGATATCCAAGAGTTAACTAATATAGTTAAGCCAAAAATAGTTGCTTTACTTAATGTATCACCCGCACATTTAGATAGTTTTAAGACATTAGAAAATATTATAATAACTAAAGAAGAAATTCTTGATAATCAAGGCTATAAAAAAATTGTTATTCTCAATATAGATGATCCAAATTACCAAAGGTGGGAAGCAAAATCTAAAAATAATATTGTTAAAACAATTTCTCAAAATCAACATGCAGATTATTATCTACAAAGCAACACATCTAGTAACTTGCTAATAAAAACATATAAAGGTGATGAATTAAATATTGATAATAATAAATTAGAGAAACATGAAATATATAATATTCTATTTTCAATTGCATGCTCTATGGAGGCAGGAGCAACATCCAATAATGTAATTCAAGGGCTGAAGAATGCAAGAGATATAAGAGGAAGATTTTTTAAAATTAATGGATATAATAAGTCTAATATAATAGATAGCACTTATAATGCGAACCCAGAATCTTTTAAGGCTGCTATATGTTCTTTATCAAAAATTAATGGAAAAAAATGGCTTATCATGGGTGATATGGGTGAATTAGGAAAGGATGCACGAAAATATCATATAGAGATAGGAGACTTTGCAAAAAAAAATAAAGTTGAAAAAATTTTTTTAATCAGTAAATACAGCAAAGAAATTAAAAAAAACTTTGGAGATGGATCGTATAGTTTTTTGACGACTTCTGAGTTAATAGAATTTATTAAACCAATGATAACTGAAGATGTAAATATATTAATAAAAGCATCAAGATTTATGAAATTTGAAGTTATAGTAGATGCATTGTCTATAGGAAAATACTAAAATACGATATGTTCTATTATTTATTTGATTATCTTACGCAATTTTATCTAGGATTTGATGTTTTTCACTATTTAACACTAAGAATCATACTAGCAGCTCTTACCGCTTTATTTATATCTCTTGTTTCAGGACCCATAATTATAAATTTCCTAAAAAATAATAAACTATATCAAAGCATTCGTGACGATGGTCCTGAGTCGCACATAGAAGATAAAGCAGATACTCCAACTATGGGTGGAACAATTATTATCTTGTCAGTTATAATTAGCACATTTTTATGGGCTGATATTTTAAATAAAAGCATCTGGATTTTATCTTTTATAATGATCTCTTTTGGTTTGATAGGGTTTTATGATGATTATCAGAAATTATTATATTCATCAAGCGATGGAATAAAAGGAAAGACAAAGTTTATTTTACAAATAGTTGTTTCTGGAATAGTGGTTATATATATTTATAATACAGCAGTTCATGTTATTGATTTAAGTCTAACATTGCCTTTTTTAAAAAACTTTTCTCTATATTTAGGAATTTTTTTCATACCTTGGAGTATATTTGTAATAGTAGGATCAAGCAATGCTGTTAATCTTACAGATGGACTTGATGGACTTGCTATCTTGCCATGTATTTTAATTGCTGCCGCGTTTGTTCTTTTTTCATACGTCCAAGGAAATTTTAATATTGCAAATTATTTACTAATACCATATTTACCTGATGTTTCTGAAATAGCTATATTCTCTAGCGCAATTGTTGGTTCTGGTTTAGGTTTTTTATGGTATAACTCATACCCAGCAGATGTTTTTATGGGGGACACAGGTTCATTATCATTAGGCGCTGTTTTAGCAACTATCGCAGTTTTATTAAGATTAGAAATTATATATGCAATTATGGGAGGAGTGTTTGTAATGGAAGCTCTTTCAGTTATTATTCAAGTATTATATTACAAAGCATACAAACAAAGAATTTTTTTAATGGCTCCTATACACCATCACTATGAAAAAAAAGGCTTAAAAGAACCAAAAATAATCGTAAGATTTTGGATAATTACTTTTATATTTGTTCTAATAGCTCTGTCTTCATTAAAAATTAGATGACATGAAAATGAAAAAATTAATATTAGGCTTGGGTATAACCGGACGTTCTTGTATTGATTTTTTTACGCATAATAATATCGATTTTAAAATATTTGATACAAGAAATAAGAATATGATAGATGAATTATCAGATTATGAATCTATTAAAGAGAAAATGTATTTTTTAAAAACTCCTAAAGATTTTTTGAATAATATTGATGAGGTAATAGTTAGCCCTGGTTTTAATCCAAAACATCAATTATTAGAAGATATTTCTAAATTATCCATACCCATTATTACGGATATAGATTTATTCAAAAGAAAAAATAAAACAAAGATTATATCTGTAACGGGGACAAATGGAAAAACAACGGTAGTCTCAATGTTAGAGCATGCATTAAATGGATGTGGTTATAAGAGCATTGCATGTGGAAATAATGGGAAATCACCTTTAACTCTGAAGGAGGATTATAAATATATTATACTTGAATTATCGAGTTACCAATTAGAGTATATGACTGATTTTACAAGCCATGTTAGTCTTATTACTAATGTAACGCATGACCACATTGAGAGACATGAGAGTTTTCAAAAATATTTAAATACGAAAAAAAACATCTTTAAAAATTCATCTAATATTTTAGCAAGTAATCTAATAAAAAATATAATTGATTATTCAAAAGATATAAAATTTTTTGGTATTGAAAATAATAATAATACTTGTTTAATAAATAATAAACGTAATCAAAAAATTACTTTTAATGATGAAGCGGTCTGTTTAAATAATGATAGTTTTGCATATAAAGGGATACATAATCTATATAATATATTAGCTGTTCTTTCAGTGTCAGAAACTCTAGAGATTGATATTTATAAATGTTTTAGCCAACTAAAACACTACAAGTATCTCCCTCATAGAATAGAATGTATAAAATCACATAACAATACAAATTGGTATAATGATTCTAAGTCAACTAATTGTGATTCTACTAAAGCAGCTTTAGAATTCCTTGATAAAAACATTATTTTAATATTAGGAGGGTCTAAAAAAGATATTAATTATAATTCTCTCTCAAATATTATTAATGAAAAAGTTAAATTAATAATATTTTTAGGTGAAAACAAAGATTACATAAAAACACAGCTGGATACAAATGTACCAACATTAGATGTAGCGGATATGAATCAGGCAATAACATTATCTAAAAAACATGCCAAACCATATGATTCTGTCCTATTATCACCCGCTAGCCCAAGTTTTGATATGTACAATGATTATGCGGATAGAGGAATAGCTTTTATAAAAGCTGTAGAAAATATTGTTAATTGATTATATAAAAAAGCGTATATTAATAAGCGAGAGTAGAGATATTGACCATACGCTCATATTATCTTTTGCGGTACTTGCTGCAATAGGCTTTGTAATGGTAACTTCTGCAACACTTGATTATTCTTACCAAAAGACATCTAATCCATTTTTTTTTATTTTTAAACATTCAATATTTTTGATACTTGGTTTAATGTTGGCATCTATTGTAAGTAGAGTCAGATTAAGTTTTTATAATGATTATGGAAAACTATTTCTTTTATTGTCATTTTTATTATCAATAATAATTTTTATACCCGGCTTGGGGAGGGAAGTTAATGGAGCTAAAAGATGGCTTGATTTAGGTTTTATAACAATACAAGTAGCAGAAATTTCTCGTTTATTTTTAATGGTTTGGGTTTGTGGTTATATCACAAGAAATAATATTAATGACTCATTTAATAAATGTCTTTTTATGGTTGCAATTCTATCTTTAATAATTATATTTCAAAGAGATCTCGGTAGTGTTATTTTGCTTATAGCAACTTTTTTTTCACTAATGCTAATTTCAGGCCTTAACTTAAAAAAATTTTTTATATATATATTTATTGCAATACTTGCAATAATACCTTTGATAATTTTCCAACCCTATCGATTAAAAAGAATTATTTCTTTTTTAAATCCATGGGATGATCCAACCGGATCAGGTTTTCAGCTTATACAATCTTTGCTAGCTTTTGGAAAGGGTGGTTTATTTGGTTTAGGCTTAGGGTCAAGTGTTCAAAAATTATTCTATCTACCGGAGTCATACAATGATTTTATATTTGCTTTAGTAGCAGAAGAGCTTGGTCTTTTATTTTCCTTGTTAATCATAATAATTTTCTTTATTATTTTTCTAAGAATTTTTAGATTAGGTAATAAATCTAGACAAAATGGGTTATTCTTTGCATCAAATTTAACCTATACGATAGGATTCCTTATTACTTTTCAAGCTATAATTCATATAATGGTAAATATCGGTCTAGCGCCCACAAAAGGAATGGGCTTGCCTTTTATAAGTTATGGAGGGACTAATTTGTTAGTAATGTTTATCTGCATTGGTCTGCTAATAAGAATACAAATTGAAAATAGACAAAAAATTAGCCAAGGAGTGCAAAGGAGTTATTAATGAAATACATTGCAATACTCTCGAGCGGTACTGGTGGACATGTCTATCCAGCCTATACGCTCAGTATAGAATATATAAAAAAAGGGTATAAAATTATTTGGATAGGAACAAAGAATGGATTAGAGAATAAAGTTATTCAAGATGAATCTATACAAATAAAACATGTAAAGTCTCAAGGAATAAGAGGGAAGAATTTTTTAAAAAAAATTTTCGGATTATTTAATTTTTTAGTATCCATAGTTGAATCTTTCATAATTATTAAAAAATATAAACCATGTCTAATTTTTGGATTTGGAGGATATGTAAGTCTTCCAGGAACAATTAGCGGGTTTGTGTTAAACATACCTGTTGTTACTCATGAGCAAAACTCAATTGCTGGCACCGCTAATAAGATAAATTACTTCTTGTCAAAAAGAATATTTGAAACATTTCCAATGAGCTTTAATAGACAAAGCAACAAAATTATTCATACAGGTAATCCAGTTAGAGATAATTTTAATGAGTTAGAGCCACCAGAGTCCGTATATTCTGATAGCAAGTCTCAAATTAACATTTTAATTTTAGGGGGTAGTCAAGGGTCTTTATTTTTTAATAATACTTTGCCATTTGCTATATCTAATTTTGACAATAATAATATAAGCGTTAAGCATATATGTGGGTTTGATAACAAAAAAATAGTACAGGAAAAATATTTAAAAAATAAAATAAACGCTGAAGTATTAGAGTTTACCAATGACATTGATAAATGTTTTAATTGGGCGACATTAGTTGTTTGTAGAGCCGGGTCAACTTCAATATCAGAGATTGCAAAAATAGGAAGAGCATCTATTATCATACCTTTTCCTTATGCGACAGATAATCATCAATTAATTAATGCACAATACCTGGCTAAAAACTCAGCCACAATTTTATTAGAGCAAAAAGATGATTTTATTGAAAATTTTATAACTACGATAAATATATTGTTTAATGACCAAAAAAGACTTTATGCATTAGCAAAAAATATACAAACTATATTTCCAAAAGACACAATAAATATTATAGTGGAAAATTCATTGAATTTAATTAAAAAATAATTATGAAAATCTTAAAAAATATATCGTTAAAGAAATATACAACAATACGATTGGGTGGTAATGCAAAAATAATTTATTTTCCTGAAAATATGGATGATTTAAAAAACCTAAAAAAAGTATTAAAGAAAGAGAAAACTATTATTCTTGGCAATGGTTCAAATATTGCTTTTAAGGATAATGGCTATCTAGGAGATTTAATTTGTTTAAAAAAATTTAAGAAATCACTATCTTTAATAGGCACTAAAAACGTATACGCAAGCGCTGGCACGTCATGTGCACGATTAGCTAAATTTGTGCATAAAAATAAAATACCCGGATTTGAATTTCTTCATGGCATACCAGGCACTGTAGGTGGCGCTTTAACTATGAACGCAGGGGCTTTCAATCAAGAGATATGGGATTTAGTAAAATATGTAACAGTGATAGATAAAAATTCTAATATTGTCAAATTACCTAAAAGTAGTTTTAAAACCTCTTATAGAAGAGTTCAAATGAATGATATTAAAGTCTTCATAGATGTTTATTTTAAAATAAATGCAAATTTAAAATTTAAAAATTATTTATTGGATAGTTATTTTACGAAAAGAAAATCAACACAACCTATCCACCAATGGTCATCGGGGTGTATTTTTAAAAATCCATCATCATCAATTTCTGCAAGTGCCTTAATAGACTCATTAATACACAAAGATAAATTATTATTAACAAAGTTTGGGGGTATATATATATCTAAAAAACATTGTAATTATTTTATAAACGATGGAACAGGCACTTGTTTAGACTTAGAAAAACTTATATCTATTATTAAAAAAGAAATATATTCTCGTAATAAAATAAATCTTGAAAGCGAAATATGTATATATTAAAAAATGACAAAAATAAATAAAGACACCAGTATCGGTATTCTCTATGGAGGATGGTCTAATGAGAGAGAAATCTCTCTTGAGAGTGGCGAGGTAGTTTTTAAAACTCTAAAAGATGCTGGATATTCAGTTTTTTTATGTGATTTAAAAAATAATCAAGATGATTTAATAAACTTTGTACACAAACACTCAATTAACATTGTATTTAATCTAATACATGGAACAGGAGGAGAAGATGGCACTGTTCAATCATGGTTAGATGATATTGGGGTAAATTATGTTGGCTCAGATACTAAATCATCAAAGGTATCTTTCTCAAAAATTATGACTAAATTAAAATGGTTAGATAATGGGTTAAAAACTCCAGGTTACATTGGAAATATTATTGAGCATGAGAATTTAATTTTTAGTGGTACAAATAAATATGTATTAAAACCTGATAAATCAGGGTCAAGCGTAGGCATAAAAATTTTAAATAATTCAAAAGAATTATCTATGAGTGTATCATCTGTAAATTCTCATAATGAATATTTTGTAGAAGAATATGTCGAAGGTTATGAATATACAGCGCCAATAATTGGTGACATTGTTTTCCCCATAATTAAAATTGAAACAAAAAGAGAATTTTATGATTATCAAGCAAAATATATAGACGATGATACTAGTTTTACTTTTCCTACATTTGAACCTGACATGCTAGAAAAAATAGAATCAACATGCCTAAAAGCTTTTCAAGTTCTTGGTTGCAAAGGTTGGGGTAGAGTAGATTTCTTTATTGATAATAATGAAATTAGTTTAATAGAGGTTAATACTATACCTGGAATGACTAGCCACAGTCTTGTTCCTATGTCTGCTAAGAAAAAAGGATATACATATCTACAGTTAGTAGAATTATTATTAAATAGTTAATATGAAAAAAATTATCTTTATAGTAACATTTTTCTTAATACTCGCTTTATATAATTATCAATTTTTTTTAGGCTCTAATCCAGTTAAGGAAGTTTCTTTAGAATCTGATCTAATGCATGCAAATGAAAAATATTTGGATACAACCATGAAATCTCTTATTGGGTTAGAAATGTATGACATAGATTTAAGAGAATTAAAAATTTTGATAGAAAACCAACCTTGGATAAAAAATGCACAAATAATTTTGAATCCCCCTAAAAATATTACAATTAAAATTATAGAGCATAAAGCTATGTACTTATGGAATAATAAAAAATATGTTAATTATGATGGAGATTTTTTCATTACACCCAATCTTCCTATCAACAATATTTTAAAAATTTCAAGTGACCAATATTCACATAAGCATATGTATGGGTTGTATATATCAATTAATGAAATATTATTAGATTTAGATATAGAAATTACATCGTTACATAATAAAAATAGTATGATATTTATTAAATCTAAAAACTTAAATATAGTTTCTAGATATTCAAACCATCAATCGAGACTTGAGGAATTTGTTTCTGTTTATGATCAATTCCAAGCAACATATAAGTCAAAAAAGCCAGTCAATGTAGATTTAAGATACCCTACTGGTTTTGCTGTACATTAAATAATGTTATTATTAAGCATGGCTAAAAATTCTCAAAACGAAGTTATGATAGCTTTGGATATTGGAACAACAAAAGTTCTATGTTTGGTTGCAGATTATGATAATGATGATAATTTGAGAATAATAGGAGTTGGACAAGAAAGTTGTGATGGTTTAAATAAAGGGGTAATTTCTGAAATTGCTACCACCGTTCGAAGTATCAGAAGAGCAAAAGACAAAGCAACTACAATGTCAGGTTTTAAGGTTGAAACTATTACGACTGGAATAGCTGGAAATCATATAAAAAGCTATAATGGAAATTCTGAAATAAATATTCTTAATGATGAGGTAACAGCTGAAGATAAAGAAAAGGTAATAGATGCAGCTTGTGATATTGATATACCCGGTGATCAAGAAGTGCTGCATAGGATAGCACAATATTTTACCATAGATGGTCAAATAGGTATTAAAGAACCCATAGGTATGGCTGGGAAAAGATTAGGAGTAAATGTACATTTAATAACTTGTTCATCAACGGCAAAGAAAAACTTAACAAAATGCATAGAAAATAGTCTTTTAACTGTTGACCAATATGTATTACAGCCAGTTGCATCGAGTTACGCTGTTTTAAGCGAAGAGGAAAAATCACTGGGTGTATGTTTAGTTGATATTGGAGGAGGTACAACTGATATCGCAATATTTACTGACGGTGATATAAAACATACTTCTGTTATACCAGTGGCAGGACAAATGGTAACAAATGATATCAGAATAGGATTGTGCACATCGTTGGATGCTGCAGAAGAAATAAAAACTCAAGAAGGAAGTTTAATTAATAGTATGGAGGAAGAGCAAAAAATAATTACAGTACCTTCTATATCTGACGAAAAACCAGACACCGAAATAAGCAAATCAACTTTAACGCATATTATTTCTTGTAGAATTGATGAAATTTTTTTAAAAGTACAGCAAGAAATTGAGTCCAGCGGTTACTCAACAGGTATTACGGCTGGCATTGTATTTACAGGTGGCGGAGCGAAACTTTTTGGGCTAGCTGATTATGCACAGACTAAATTTTCTTTGCCCACAAGGATTGGAAGCCCAAAACCAATTCCAGGTATAGCTAACTTAAATGGATTAACAAGATATGCAACTGCGGTAGGTTTATTATTATACAGAGAAGAACAATTGCAGCGGATGCCACATAGAAAAAAATCCGACAATGTTTTTTCCTCATATTTTATAAAAATGTGGGAAAAATTATCTATTTATTTTCAAAAGGAACTTTAATTCTACTTTTTTGTCTTAAACTATGGGGTAAAAATTTTTTTAGATAAGTCGATTGATTATGCTTAACATTTAATCAAAAACCTTATAAAATAAACAAAAAATGCTAAAACAAAGGACATTATCAAGCCAAATTAAGGCGTCAGGGGTAGGTTTACACACTGGAAAGAAGATATCTTTAAGTTTAAATCCAGCACCAATTAATACAGGCATAACATTTGTTAGGACTGATATTGCTAGCAATCCCATTAAAGCCACTTTAGAAAATGTACACGATACTAGATTATCTACTACTTTATCAAATAAGCTTGTAAAAATTTCAACAGTTGAACATTTATTATCTGCTTTAGCAGGATTAGGCATAGATAATGCTCTAGTTGAATTAGATGGGCCAGAAGTTCCTATCATGGATGGTAGCGCAAGACCATTTGTTTTTATGATTCAGTCAGCAGGAATAAAAGAACAAAATACTCCAAAAAAATTTATCAAAATTAAAAAGACAATAGAAGTTAAACAAGATGAGAAATGGGCAAAAATTGAACCATTTGATGGTTTCAAAGTTGCGTTTACAATTGATTTTGATCATCCTGCATTTAACGAGACAACGCAATCTTCCGAAATTGATTTTTCATCTGTGTCATATTTAAGTCAAGTTAGTAGAGCAAGAACATTTGGGTTTGTTAAAGACATAGAAAATTTGAGAAAAAATAATCTTGCTTTGGGCGGTAGTGTAGATAATGCTGTAGTTATAGATGATTATAAAGTTATTAATGATGAAGGAGTAAGGTTTCAAGATGAATTTGTTAAACATAAAATTTTAGATGCAATTGGCGATTTATATTTACTTGGACATGGATTAATAGGCTCTTTTTCTGCATTTAAATCTGGACATCATTTAAATAATCTACTACTACGAGAGCTTGTAAATAATTTAGATGCTTGGGAAGAAGTAATTATAGATGATATTGAAAGCTCTCCTATATTCTATACAAATCCAGAACCCTCGATTGCTGACGATTAAGACTCTATAGCAATTTTTATATCATTAATCTTGTGAATTTTATTATTAGATAACATATCAATATATTTCTGTTTTTCGAATCTCATTAATGTCGCAATAGAACTATTTTTACAAGATATTATCAATACATTATCTTTGACATTTACTATCTCAATATAACCTATTATTTCCATTGGCAGCATATGAGCTATAAAATCATTTAATTCTTTGATTAATTCTTTCTTATTGATAACATGCTGTGGTATAAAAGATGATATTTTCTTCATGAGGATTTATACTTAATTGTACGACATAATAAATATTTAATACAACATAATATATAATAAATAATGATATCTAATTTAATAAAAAATATATTTGGTTCTAGGAATAGCAGAATTCTTAAAGAGTATACTCCTATAATTAATCAAATTAATTCATTGGAGAAAACATATCAAGGATTCACTCAAGCTGACTTTATAAGAGAAACAGAAAATTTAAAAAAAGAATACATATCTGAAAAGAATTTAACAAATATCATTCCCAAAGCTTTTGCCCTCGTAAGAGAAGCCTCAATAAGAACTTTAGGATTGAGGCATTTTGATGAACAACTCATTGGCGGATTAGCTTTGCATTTTGGTAAAATCGCTGAGATGAAAACAGGAGAGGGTAAAACATTAGTATCAACATTGCCTGCTTATTTAAATTCACTAACTTCCCAATCTGTTTTCATAGTTACAGTTAATGATTATCTTGCTCAACGTGACTCTGAATGGATGGGAGTTATATATAAGTACCTTGGGTTATCAGTAGGTACTATTTCAAGTAATTTGAATACTGAAGAGAAAAAAGAAATATATAAAAGAGATATAGTTTATGGCACAAACAATGAATTTGGTTTTGATTATTTAAGAGATAACATGGTTTATGATATTACTCAAAAAGTTCAAGGAAAATTAAATTATGCCATCATAGACGAAGTTGACTCTGTTTTGATTGACGAAGCTAGAACGCCACTCGTTATCTCAGGATCTGCTTCTGAATCAACAAATATGTATTTAAAAATTAATAAGCTTACACAATTGGTTATCTCAGGAAATAAAGACAATCTACTTTATTCTATAGATGAAAAACAAAAATCTGTATCATTAACAGAAAATGGTCATCAAGAAATAGAATCATTATTAATTAAAAATAATTTTATTTCTAAAACTGAAAGCTTATATGATCCAAAAAATATTCAATTATTGCATTTAATTGACTCTAGCTTGAAAGCCAATTTATTATTCAATAAAGATATTGATTATGTTGTAGAGAATAATGAGATAGTTATAATTGATGAGTTTTCAGGAAGAAAAATGCCTGGCAGGAGATGGTCGGAAGGAATTCATCAATCCATAGAGGCAAAAGAAAAAGTTGCTATACAAAATGAAAATCAAACTTATGCATCTATTACATTCCAAAATTATTTTAGGCTCTTTAAAAAAATATCAGGTATGACAGGAACTGCAGATACTGAGTCAGTTGAATTTCAACAAATATATAACTTAGAAGTTATTGTAGTACCTACTCATAAAAAAATGATTAGAAAAGATCATGTTGATTTAGTATATCTTACAGTTAAAGAAAAATTTAACGCAATAGTTTCACAAGTAAAAGAAATACATTTAAATAAACAACCAATTTTAATAGGAACAACATCTATAGAAGCATCAGAAGACCTTTCTAAAATGTTAAAAAAAGAAAATATTAAACACTCAGTTTTGAATGCGAAGCAACATCAAATGGAAGCAGAAATAATAGCAGAGGCTGGCAAATCATGCGCTGTAACTATAGCAACAAACATGGCTGGAAGAGGAACAGATATCGTTCTTGGTGGTAAAAATAATAATTTAGGACAAAGCGATAATAAAGCAGACAAAGCAGAGGATGCAAAAAATGTTAAAGAGCTTGGTGGTTTATTTATAATTGGAACAGAAAGACATGAATCTAGAAGAGTAGACAATCAGCTTAGAGGTAGATCAGGAAGGCAAGGAGACCCAGGAGAGTCTAAGTTTTATGTTTCACTTGAGGATAATCTAATGAGGATATTTGCATCAGATAAAGTCAGCGATATTATGAAAAAATTAGGGATGGAAGAAGGAGAAGCCATAGAACACAAATGGGTGGCTAAATCAATCGAGAATGCTCAAAAACGTGTAGAAGCATATAACTTTGATATTAGAAAAACTCTATTAGAATATGATGATATTGCAAATGAGCAAAGAAAAGTTATATATAACCAAAGGGATGAAATATTAAATATAGACAATCTGTTAGAAATTATAATTAACATAGTTTCTCAAACAGTTAACGTCTTGATATATAATCATGTTGACAAAAATTTGCCAGTTACACAATGGGATCTAGACTCATTAAATGATATTTTAATTAAGGAATTTACAGTTGATATAAATTGTGCCAATAAGATAGAAACAGAGAAATCAGACAATGCTATTTTGACTTTAGAGAAGTATATTGATGAAACATTGCTTACTAAAATAGAATCTAATTTAAAACTTTTAAATGATAAAGATAAAAATGAATTAATACGGAATATTTTTTTAACAGTAATAGATGAAGATTGGAGAAACCATCTTAGTGCTATGGATTACTTGAGGCAAGGTGTTGGATTGAGAGGATATGCTCAAAAAAATCCAAAAAATGAATACAAAAGAGAATCTTTTGAAATGTTTGAAGAGATGTTAACAACTAATAATTATGAAGTAGTTAAAATATTATGTAGAATTAAAGTGAATAACCCATCAATATCAGAAATGATGAAAAAGAATGAAAATATAAATAACAAAATAGAAACAGATAAGAGTAGCGATTCTAATATTCCAAGAAATTCATTATGCCCATGTGGCTCAGGAAAAAAATACAAAAGATGTTGTGGCAAATTATGAACAATAAAACATTAATACAAACACTGAATATTGGAATTAAAAGTAAAATAAATGACATGGTTTGTTTTAAATTACCCAAGTTATCAACAGTATCCGTAATTTTTACAAAAAATAAATTTCCAGCAGCACCAGTAATTATAGCAAAAAAAAATATTAAATTAAAAAAACCAAAATGTTTATTAATTAATTCTGGAAATGCTAATGCATGTACAGGAAAGCAAGGAATAAAAAATACTATTGATTATATTTCAATAATTTCAAATAAAATAAATTGCAAAAAGGAAGAAGTATTGCCGTTTTCGACAGGCATCATTGGTAAACAATTACCAATGAAAAGTATTAAAAATAAATTAAGCAATAAAAATTTCAAATTTGATTCAACCTGGATATCTGCATCTAAAGCCATAATGACTACAGATAAATTTAATAAAATTATAAAAAGAAATATAAATATATATAATCATAAAATCTCAATTATAGCTATATGTAAAGGCGCAGGTATGATCGAACCTAATATGGCAACCATGCTTGCTTTTATAAACATAGATGTAAAAATAAATAAATCTAATCTAGATAAATTGCTGAAAAAATGTGCTGCAGTTTCATTTAATAGTATTTCAGTTGATGGAGATATGTCTACCAATGATAGTGTTGCTATGATAGCTACTGGCTCTAACTCTAATTTGGACTTCAATAATAATAAAAAACTTTATATAAAGTTGGAATCAGAGGTATGTAAAGTTTGCCAAGATTTGGCAAAAATGATTGTCAGAGATGGAGAGGGAGCAACAAAGGTTATAGAAATCAATGTTCTTGAAGCTAACAATTACCTGCAAGCTAAAAAAATTTGTTATTTCATTGCAAATTCAAACTTATTTAAAACGGCAATGTATGGGTCTGATCCTAACTGGGGTAGAATAATTGCTAGATTGGGTTCTATCCATGATATTAAATTTGATCCTGAAAAAATTATACTAAACATAAATAGAATTGAAGTATTTTCCCAAGGAGTTGAATCAAAAAAATGCAATTATGCAAATCTTAAGAAAACTATGAAAAATAAAGAGATTATAATTGATATTATCTTAAAGAAAGGAAAGGCTAAATGTAGCATAATAACATCTGATTTAAGCAAAAAATATGTGCATATAAATTCTGCTTATCCCACATAAAATATAAATTTTATAATGTCTGTACCAGCTAAATTATACATAACCAGCAAAAATAACGATTTTACAAAATATAAATATTTTGCAGATAATATAAGATTAAGAAAAGGCGATTATAACAAAAGAGATTATAAACATTATGTTTTAGAAAATCTTGAAGCTATTAATATAGGTAATCTTCAAAACTCTATTATTATTGATGATTCAGATATTTATAACTCCTTAAATTATGAGCAGAAAGAATGCATTAAAGGAATACATTATAGTTCTAAAATTTTAGCTTCACTTACAGAACACAATATATGGAAAAAAGATAGATTTTCTCAGACTATTTCAGCTTCTTGTCATAACGCCCAAGAAATTAATGTGGCTAATAAGTTAAATTTAGATTTTATAATTATATCCCCGGTTTTAAAAAATAAAGGTTCAAATATCATGTTAGGTTGGAATGGATTTAAAAAGCTTGCAAATTATGCAAATATGCGATCACTTGCTCTTGGTGGTATTGATGATAGCCAACAAAGTTATGAAACATGTGTAGATAATGGAGGTTATGGAATTGCAGGTATTAAATTTTTTTGGGAAAAGTACAATGATATTGTTAAGTAAAAATTTTGAATAGCATTATAGAGCGCAAGTTGTAAGAATAAACTGCACATCTTCTTGGTATTGAATTAAGTTATTATTTTCATCTTTTGTCATAAACATAATATTAAGCCTTTGTTTTCCAACGCTTACTTGTGGATAATAATATAAATCTGCGGTTAAAATAATCCTAACTAATAAAATATTTTTCTGAGGATTTAATTTTTTAATATAGAACCCTCGTTCAGCAAGTTTGTCCTTAAAACTTCCAGATTTTCTTATTAATTCTAGAATAAAATCAATTGATTTTTTAATAAACAACAAAGGCTCTAACCACAGATTTAAATTATTTGTTTTCCATGTAGTGTCTCTAGATAACCAAAAATCTATAGATGCTGGTTGCACAGGAGATCTATAATTTTTTAAAATAGTTTTAAACAGTATGTCTTGTGATAAGAAATCTAGATGATTGCTTTTTACATTATGCAACAAATTTAATAATACATCCTGCTTTTCTAACACAGAATTTAATTTATCAGCATCTGTTTCAGGCATTTCTTGAATTTTCTTAAAATATACATTTTGCCCCTCAATTTCTCTAATTAACTCAGATTTAATATCAGACCTGCTAAGTAATTCATATAACTCACAAAGTAACTGTAGCGCTACAAAACTTTCATTTCTGTCTTCTTTATCTTTAAAGTAAATTATTTTATTAAATATCGCTTCAATTTTAATAAATTTCCTAACGCGTTCAACAACGGGCTCTTCATAAACTGAAACCTGATTATCTGATAAACTACTCATAATTTATTTTTTTATAAATGTTGTTAAATTTTTGTTTTAATTCAAACATAGTACCATTATTCATCATAATATAGTCAGAATTTTTAATATAGAAGCTTGGTTTTCTTTGAAGGTTATTTATTATATTGAAATACTCTATTGATTTATTATTTTTTTTATTTAATCTTTCAATTCTTTTTTGTATTTTTGATATTACTGATATTATTTTATATTTATATTTTATATTCTTACATGTTTCAATTAATGGTATTTCAATTACTAATTTATCATTTTTTGTGTTTTTTATCATTAAGTTTAATTCCTTAAAAAAATACGGATGAATTATTGAATCAACTTTATCTTTATTATATTTTGATAAAAAAATATATTTTTTTAATTTTGCTATAGATAATTTTTTTTTGATAAAAACATTAGAGCCTAAAAATCTTTTTATTTTTTTTTGTATTTGAATATTATTTTTGGTTATTTTTTTTGCCAATAGATCAGAATTAATATATGCAAAACCTTTTGATTTAAAAAATTCGCTTACCTTTGATTTTCCTGAGCCTATAGGCCCAGATACTATTATTATTTTCATATTTATTTTAAAAATAAGGTCAATATTATCCCTAATATCATTATTATTAATAAAGTCAATAATAGAGGAGGTCTATTCATTTTTATCCTTTTATTAAATTTTATAAATTTTTATGGTTAGCATCCTTATTTGCGCACGGCTCATCTTCGGTAACATATGATTGACAATAATTACAATATTTCATAATATCCTTATCTTTTTTGTTAGTCACCTTATTTTTTTTTATTATAGATTTTAATAAAAAATAAGATAAAACGATTATTAAAACTATTATGATGGTACGCATTATATTTTAAATGTATTTTTTAATATATTTATTATAGTCTATAATAAACAAATATAATCACATTTTATATTTATTTCACTGAACATGGTAACCTAAATACATGATTAATAATAGAAGAGTTATTGACCACATAGTTAATTGGCTAAAACAATATGTAGAAGGCACTAATGGAAAAATAGATAGCTTGGTAATTGGCGTATCAGGAGGAATTGATTCAGCGGTGACGAGCACTTTATGTGCTATGACTGGAATCAAAACAATTTTATTAAAACTACCCATTAAATCTTCAAACATGTCTTTGAGCATTTCTCATTGTAAATTTCTAGACAATAAATTTAATAATATTAAAAATTATGAAATTGATTTAACTAATGTCTTTAATCTCTTTCAATCATCTTGCGTTGATTTTGGCTTTGATAGTGAAATTGGATTCGCAAATACAAAAGCTAGGATAAGAATGATTATGCTTTATCAAGTTGCTTCTTCTTCAAATGGTCTTGTCGTAGGCACCGGAAATAAAGTTGAAGATTTTGGCGTTGGTTTTTTTACAAAATATGGGGATGGAGGTGTTGATATCTCACCTATTGCTGATTTAACAAAATCGGAAGTAAAGTCTATTGCACAAGAATTAAAAATCTCTAAAGAAATAATTATGGCAGAACCAACTGATGGCTTATGGGATGATAATAGAAATGATCAAGAACAATTGGGATTGTCATATGAGGAGATTGAAAAAGCTATGCTTGACATATATTGCACTAATAGAAAAAAATATTTAGATATTAGAAAAGACAATATTCATAAAATGAACGCCATCCCAGTTTGTATAATAGATGAAAAAATTAAATCTAGCTAAAAATATTTAAAAAATTCCACCATCTTTCTTCGTTTTCATATTTATTATTTTCTTCTTGTACGTCTTTTTTAATACGCTCTAAGATAGATATAGATTTATTTGAATTTTTTACTATTTTGTAGTCAGGGTAATTTTTTTTCAAGACTCTCGCTGCATCATATGCTAGATCAAACATTTCCATTTTATTATAACTATCCACCATTAATAATAAACCATGCTCAGCGCTAGGTGTGCCCCCATAATTTTCTAACATATGTTTAACTCTGTTTACAGACGCAACATGCGCAGATCTTTTATTATAATATCTTGCTATATATAATTCATTTTTTGCAATCTGATTCTTTATATATCTTAATCTATTAATAGAATCTTCAGCATACTTACTATCTGGGAATCTGTTAACAACAACAGTAAAATCATTAAATGACTTTTTTAAATTTGTTATATCATATCTTGATGGATCATGAGCAAATAGTCTTGTTAATACGTTAGCGTCTTTATCAAAATTTGCTAATGCTTTTAGATAATATGCATACGATACCTCAGGGTGATTTGGATATAGTCTTATGAATCTATTAGCTTCGGTAATACATTCATCCTTATTAGAAGATGCATAATGAGCATAAGATAAATCTAACATTGCCTGTGTTGAGTATTTTCCAAACGGATATCTTGCTTCCAAAATCTCAAATAACCTTATGGCATTAACAAAATCTTTTGCAGATAAGAATAATTTTCCTTCTTCATAAAGCTGTCCTGCAGTCATACCTATTGTAGAATCTTTCTCTTCAAGCACTGTATCTAGAAATGAGCAGCTAGATAAAAGAAATATAAGCATAAAATGAATAGCAAGTATTTTTAGTTTCATTTTGTTATTATAGATTAGTTATATGATTTTGTACTATGAAAAATACTACTTTTTATAAATTTGATATTATGCCTGACCAAGAACTTAGGTTAGATCAACTTATTTCATTACAATTACCAGAATATTCCAGATCAAGAATAAAAAACTGGATTAATCAAGAAAAAATTTTGGTAAATGGTGAAAAATGTGCCCCAAAAGATAAAGTATTAATTAAATCCTCTATTCAAGTAGAAGTCAATGATGCAGAAGAACTTGACATACAAGCTGAAAACTTATCTTTAAATATAGTATATGAAGACACAGAATTGATTATTATTAATAAAGATGAAAATATTGTTACTCACACAGCAGCTGGAAATTATTCTGGAACTATACAAAATGGATTATTATTTAAATATCCTGAGCTTAGAAATGTTCCAAGATCGGGTATAATACATAGATTAGACAAACAAACTTCAGGATTGCTAATAATTAGTAGGAATCTTCGCTCACATAATAATTTATCAAAACAAATTCAAGAAAGATTAGTTGAAAAAAAATATGATGCAATTGTAAGTGGTGTAATAGATAATATTGACATCATAGATGAGAAAATTGGAAGGCATAAAATAAATAGAAAAAAAATGTCTGTAACTGATTCAGGAAAAAAAGCCCTTTCTAAAGTAAAAATTAAAGAAAGATACAAAAAAGCGACACTTATAGAGGTTGAATTGGTGACTGGTAGGACGCATCAAATTCGAGTTCATCTATCATATAAAGGATATCCAATTATTGGTGATAAATTATATGGGTTTAAAAAAAATAAATTTAGCTATAACCAAGATATTGTACATTTCCTTGATTCCTACCAATCTTTTGCCTTACATGCAAGGTTTTTGAAGTTTAAACATCCAAAAACTAACAAAGAATTTAAAATAGACTGTTTACCTCCACACTCTTTTAATGTTATAAAATCTTTAGTATCTAAATAAATAACAAAATATTAATAAATAATGGATATACAGATTAGAAAAATATCTTGGGGTGTGCCAGAAAACATACATGCATTCCATACGACACGTATAGGTGGGGTTAGTAAAGGTGTATATAAATCATCAAACCTAAGCTACGATGTTGGAGATAACCCAAAAAATGTTAAAAATAATAGGAGAATCATTCAGAAACAACTCAATCTTTTACATCAGCCTATTTTTATGAAACAAATACATAGCGCTACAATTAGAAAAATTACAAAACCTCTGGACACCGTAGTTTGTGATTCATGCTATACAGATGTTCCAGGGTTACCATTAGCAGTATTATCAGCTGATTGTTTGCCAATTTTAATATCAAATAAAAATGGAACTAAAGTTGGAGTTATTCATGCTGGATGGAGAGGGTTAAATGATGGAATAATTGAAAAATTTATAAAGAGATTTACAAATAATCCGAGTGAACTTATAGTTTGGATAGGGCCTTCTATAAACCCAGACCATTACATAGTAAGAGAAGATGTTTTTAATAAATTGTCAAAAATATCTACAAAATTTTTCTCAAAAACAGATGATTTAGGCTCATGGTATTTAGATTTAAAATTAGTTGCCAAAGTAATTTTAAAAGGGTTTGGAATAAAGGAAATTTTTCTTGATAGTATTTGTACTCATGAAAATTCCAACTTATATTATTCTTACAGAAGACAAAATCAAACAGGTAGAATTGCTTCTCTAATTTGGATTGGGCAGAATGATTCTGAAAATTAAGGATTATTTAAAAAACATATCACCACTTAACATATTTTTTATTATGATTGTCATTGGCCTAATTTATGGCAGCATTTCTTTATATACAAAATATTTGGGATTCTCAAAATTCATGAATAAAACTCGCGTTACCGCTGTTAAAGCTCAACCTGTAACAATTGGCGTTGCTCAAAAAACATATAAAGCACTTTCAACTATTGAGTCCCTCAAATCCATGGAAATTACTTCGAAGGTTAATGGTATTATTGACGGTATTTTTTTTAAAGAAGGATCCATGGTTTCTACCAATCAAAAATTATTTTCTATATTAGCCTCAGAAAAAGTTGGAAGAACTGAAATATTTGCTCCATTTGATGGTGTAGTAGGTTTGAATAAGAAAAACATCGGAGATCCCGTCAACAGAGGAGATGTTCTTACATATCTTGATAATTACAACCAAATGAAACTAGAATTTGATTTACCCGAGAGACTTTTACCATATCTTAATGAGAACTTAAAATTTAATGCCTTCACAGAAAATATTCCTGAAAAAATATATGATGGCACTTTAAAATTTATTGATACAAGAATTAATGTTGAAACTAGAACAATAAAAGTTTACACATTAATAAATAATGATGACTTATCCTTGAAACCAGGATTATTAATGAAAGTTAATTTGTTTTTAGAGGAAATACCAAATGCAATATTAATTCCAGAAGAAGCTCTTTTAAGTATTAATAAAGAACATTATGTTTATATTGCAAATAAAAATGTAGCAGAAATAAGAAAGGTTGATATAGGTATAAGGAATAATGCTATGATAGAAATTAAACAAGGTCTCAAGCAAGGTGATTTAATAGTGTACATGGGCCAAGAAAAACTTAAGGATAAATCACAAATCAAAATTGTAGAATAAAATGCATATTTCTGAAATTACGGTTAAAAGACCTGTTCTAGCAACTGTCATAAGTTTATTTTTAGTTCTTATTGGTATTGTGTCATACGATAAGTTAACTATAAGGGAATATCCAGATATCGATAAACCAGTCATAACAGTTTCTACAATATATAGAGGAGCTTCCGCTGAAATTATGGAAAGAGATGTCACTCAGATTCTTGAGGATTCAATTTCTGGAATATCAGACATTAAAGAAATTACATCATCAAGCCAAAATGAATTTTCTAGCATAAAAATAGAATTTAACCTTTCAAGAGATATGGATTCTGCTGCTAATGACGTCAGAGAAAAGGTAGGTAGAGCATTACCATTACTACCTAAAGAAGCTGATCAACCAAGAGTAACTAAATCTGATACAGACGCAAGAGCTGTTATGTGGATAGGTTTTTCTAGCAATCAACTAAGCAGTATTCAACTTAATGATTATCTTGATAGAAACATAGTAGACAGATTATCAATATTACCCGGCGTAGCATCTATTATAATTGGTGGTGAACGTAAATATGCGATTAGAATCTGGCTGAACCCCGATAAAATGTCAGCGAGAAATATTACTGTAAAGGATATTTTAACTGCTATAAATAAAGAGAATATTGAAAAACCAGCAGGTAGGTTAGACTCACAAGAAAGAGAATTAGACTTACAAGTTTCATCTAAAATACAAACAATAGATGAATTCAAAAGTATCGTATTGAAAAAATACGATAAAGCAAAGGTTAAATTAGAAGATGTATCAAGGATAGTTATTGGAGCAGAAACTGATAGAGGATTTTTAAGAGCAAATGGAAAAGATGCCATAGGTTTAGGGATTGTTAGGCAGACAAAATCAAACGTTCTCAAGGTAACTGATGCAATAAAGAAGGAACTAGAATTAATACGTCCAACATTACCTGAAAATATACAAATGAGCATTGGTTATGATCAATCAGTTTTTGTTAAAGAGTCTATATCTCAGGTAAGAATAGCATTATTTATTTCTATGCTTTTAGTAATAGGAGTAATATATTATTTCTTATCATCTTCTTCTGCTACAATCATACCAGCAATTACAATTCCAATATCTGTAATTTCCACTTTTTATATTATTTATCTATTAGATTATTCGTTAAATGTTTTAACATTTTTAGCACTTGTATTGGCCATAGGATTAATTGTTGATGACTCAATAGTTGTATTAGAGAATATAAAAAGAAGAATAGATAATGGAGAAAAACCATTTGATGCATCTATTTTAGGAGCGAAACAAATAACCTTCGTTGTCATAGCAACTACTATTGTATTAGTTAGCGTATTTTTACCTTTAGCTTTTATGGAAGGTAAAACTGGAAGACTATTTGTTGAGTTTGGGATTGTATTATCATTTGCGGTCATATTTTCAAGCATTGTAGCATTAACATTAACACCAATGTTATGCGCTAGATTGATAAATTCTTCAGATTCAAAAGAACCTAAACTTGTTACAAAATTTAGAGAATTTTACAAAGAATCACTATTACAATCACAAGCAAACCCTAAAAAAGTTTATGTATTTAGTATAGCAATAATTCTTGCTTCTATTATCCTATTTCAATTTATTCATAAAGAATTAGCACCAATAGAAGATAGGGGGGTTTTTATTATTGTTGTTAAAAGTCCTGAAGGATCAAGTCTAAGTTACACCGATAATATTGTTAAGAAAGTTGAGTCAACATTAAAACCTTATCAAGATATAGAAGAAATAAAAACTGTATTTGCCGTGGTTGCACCTGGGTTTTCTGGAAAACCAGGCGCTGTAAATACAGCTTATTTATTTTCAACCTTAACACCTTGGGATGAACGGAGGCATCAAAAAAATATTGTTAGTGAAATTTTCCCAAAACTTTTATCTATTCCTGGCGCCAGAGTAATAGCAATAAACCCTCCCAGCTTAGGCGGCAGCAACTTTAAACCTGGCATACAGGTTGTTATAAGTGGGAGCAATTATGATGAAATTAATGAATGGGGTAATTTATTATTAAAAAACTCTACTCATTTAAAATTAAGGAACTCAAACATAGATTATAAATTAACTAATCCTAGATTAAATCTAAAAATTAATCGAGATAAGGCATATGAATTAGGAGTATCAGCAGAGGATATTTCTAGAACAATAGAGACTCTATTAGCTTCTAATAGAGTAACAACATATGCGAGCAAGGGTTTAACGTACAATGTAATAGTGCAAGCTGAAAAATCATTTAGAGTTACACCTGATAATTTAGATAATATTTTTATAAAATCATCAAAATCATCAACACTTATACCTTTATCAAACCTTATTTATTATAATGAAACATCTTCTAGTGAAAGTTTAAAACGGATTAATAGAATGCCATCAACGATATTTTCTGCATCTTTATTACCCGGTTATCCTTTAGGAGATGCTTTAGAAGAATTTACTCTTCTAGCAAATGATACATTACCCTCTAATGCAAAAATATCCTATAGTGGATCATCTCAAGAATTTTATCAATCAGGCAGTAAATTAGAAATTACTATTCTTTTTGCTATATTAATTGTTTATCTAGTGCTATCAGCTCAATTTGAAAGTTTTAAAAACCCTTTAACTATAATGTTAACTGTACCTATTGCATTAACCGCAGGTATTTATACATTATTTTTGACAGGAACTTCCTTGAACGTATACAGCCAAATAGGTTTTTTAATGTTAATAGGACTTATAGCAAAAAACGGAATATTAGTTGTTGAATTTGCTAATCAATTAAGAAATGACGGCATGTCAGTGGACAAGGCGATTTTTGAATCATCTATGATTAGACTAAGACCTGTTTTAATGACAACTATATCAACATTGTTAGGAGCTATACCTTTAGTTTTAGGAAGCGGAGCTGGAGCGGAGAGTCGTTATTCGATGGCTATAGTAGTATTTGGGGGAATCACACTATCTTCTTTGATAACGCTTTATTTAATCCCTGCTCTTTATCAGTTTATAGAAAATAGAAAATTATTTTAATGGAGGGATTTTAAGCCCTTTTTGTTTTGAAAAATATAGAGATAGATTTTCAATATCTTGATCTGAAAGACCATCAGCAAAACCTTTCATTATTGCATTATTGCGAACTCCATTCTTATATGATTTAAGAGCATAGCTTAAATAGTTTTTATGTTGACCAGCCAATATTGGATACATTTTAATCTGAGAGTTACCATCTATTCCATGACAGGCAGCACAAGCTTCTGCTTTGGATTTTCCCGAATTATAAGATTTTTCTATATTACCAGCATATATTTTTAATGGAGTGATTAAAAAAGTAGCTATTATGGTTGTTAAAATTATTTTTTTCATTCTATTTTAAAGACTCAAAATAATTAGCTATATCATTTATATCTTGATCAGTTAAAGCCATAGCATTGGCTTGCATTGTTGGATGTTTTCTATCTTCTGTTTGATATGCCTTAAGCGCAGAGACAATATATTCTGCATGTTGACCAGCTAATTTTGGTACCTTATAAGTAGGATACACATTATTGTATCCTGGAATTGCATGACACCCTAAGCAGGCTTCAGATTTTAATTTACCAACATGATTATCATCCGCTCTTATGTCTGTAAAAACAGTGATTATTAATGATATTAAGAGTAATTTATATATTGATTTCATAGTATATTTAGGTGAGGATTATACACTAAATTTATGGGAGATAAAACTTCATTTTTTTTGTATAATGGCATTGTTAATATTATGCCTATTCATGAATACAAATGTAGTGATTGTAATCAAATTTTTGAGTATTTTCAGAAAATTTCTGACAACGACCTTAAAATATGCCTATGCTGTGGGAGTAAAGGTAAAGTTTCAAAATTAATCTCTCCATCGGGTTTTAGATTAAAAGGCTCGGGATGGTATGAGACTGATTTTAAGAAAAAAAATGATAAAAACCAATCTGTAACTCCAAAAAAGGATATTAAAAAACAAACTTCTTAGATGTAAGGTAATGAAATGAATCGTATATATTGTAATGAAATCTCAGAGAAACACCTCAATAAAAACGTTTGTCTTTCTGGTTGGATAAACAAAAGAAGAGATCATGGGGGTATTATTTTTATAGATTTAAGAGATTATAGTGGAATAGTACAACTTGTTTTCCATCCAGATAATAAAGAGGTTTTTACAATAGCAGAGTCTTTAAGGTCTGAATTTGTTATTGAGGCAAAAGGTATAGTTAAAAAAAGATCTAATGACACAATAAATAAAGACATAGATACTGGATCTATTGAAATTATTGTGTCTAATGTAATAATTTTGAATAAATCTGAAACTCCACCGTTTATAATTAATGATTTAAATGTTAATGAAGACCAGAGATTACAATATAGATATATAGATTTAAGAGGTAAAGAATTACAAAAAAA
>CAJWJQ010000003.1:0-47780 GCA_913041905.1 uncultured Gammaproteobacteria bacterium | reverse complement strand
AGGACATTACTACAGATAAACTATCTACAAGTAATCCAAATTCAAATGTAAATTTATTAGAAGAAAACCATTTAAAAAGAGTAAAATTTTCAATGGGTGTAGGGTCAAATAAATAAGATATTAATAAAAACAAAGATAATATCATTGATATCCCTATTGAAATATTACCAATTATGGCAGTGCTTAAGTTACTTTTATCATTTTTAAATAAAAGAATTAATGACCCAAGAAGAGGGGAAAAGATAATTATAGTAATCAAAAAGTACATCATCCTTTTAAATTTCCTATATCGTCTACGTTGATACTGTGTCTATTCCTATAAAGCACGACAATTATAGCTAGTCCAATAGCTGATTCCGCCGCTATTACAGTAAGAATAAAAAAAACAAATATTTGACCTGTTAAATCACCGAGGTAATTACCAAAAATTATAAAATTAAAATTTATAGATAAAAACATTAACTCCAGAGACATAAGCATGATTAATATATTTTTTCTATTCAAAAAAATACCTGCCAAGGAAATACTAAAAAGTATTGAACTAAGGAATAAATAATGTGACATAGGTATCATTTTAAATCCTCGTCTTTTACTATAAATACTCTATCTTCTTTTTTAACATTAACCTGTATATCAGGGTCTTGGAATTTATTATCTGATTTCTTTTTATGGGTTAAAGTTATTGCAGAAATAATACCTAATAATAAAATAACAGCAGCTATTTCAAACGCCAATATATATTCTGTATACAAAATATATCCTAGATTTTTAGTATTGCTATCACTTATTATATTTATTTCTGTAATAATATTTTTATCTGTATCTGCAAACTGATTTTGAAAAAATAAAATTAATAAGGCAGACATAATTATAAAAACAAATATGCCTTCATTTAAATATTTAACAAACCCGCCTGTAGCCTCTGATAAATTTATATCAAGCATCATCACAACAAAAAGAAATAAAACCATAACTGCCCCAACATATACTAATATAAGAATGACGGATAAAAATTCTGCGCCTAATAGCAGCCACAATACGGCTGAACAGAAAAAAGAGGAAACTAAATATATAGCAGACTTAACTGGATTATTACTTATAACCACACGCATTGAAGAAATGATTAAAAAGATAGAAAATAGATAAAATATTATAAGTTCTGCATTCATTTTCTTATCCTAGATTTTTTCTATCTTTAAGTTCTTCTTGTTCATAAATATCCCCAATTTTAAGGAGATCAAGCTTATGAACAATTTTTTCATTTCTATTTTCAAAATGGAATTCAAAAATTTTAGTTTCAACTATAGCGTCTACAGGACACGCTTCCTCGCAGAAGCCACAGTAAACACATTTAAATAAATCTATGTCATATTTTGTAGTTCTTCTTGTTCCATCTGTTCTCATTTCTGTATCTATTGATATTGCCAATGCTGGGCAAACAGCTTCGCATAATTTACATCCAATACATCTTTCCTCGCCATTTGGATAGCGTCTTAATGCATGTAATCCTCTAAATCTAGCTGATTGAGGTGTTTTTTCATCTGGATATTGAACTGTAATAGGTTTTTTAAAAAGTTTTTTACCTGTGATTGATAGTCCTTTCAATATTTCTAGAAGAAAGAAACTTTTAAATATTGTTGAAATTTTATTTATCATCCTGAGAACCATGGTTGAATTTTGTAATATATCATAAAGCCTTCTAAAAAAATCCATACTAAAGTAATTGGTAAAAATACTTTCCAACCTAATCTCATTATTTGATCATATCTATATCTTGGTAAAGTAGCTCTTAACCATAAAAATAAAAAAATAAAAAATAATGTTTTTATAGATAACCAAATAAAACCAGGCATCCAATTAAAATAATGTTCTAGAAAAGTTGACTCAAATGGTGATAACCAGCCACCAAAAAACATTATGCTTACCAATATACTTATAAGAATAAGGTTCATGTATTCTGCTAAGAAAAACATAGCAAAAGTAATTCCAGAATATTCAACATGAAAGCCGGCAACAATTTCAGATTCTCCTTCAGAAACATCAAATGGAGCTCTATTTGTTTCTGCTATTCCTGATATTAAATAAATAATAAATAGTGGAAATAACGGTAGCCAATACCAATTAACAATCCCTCCTTTTTGGGAAATAATAATTTCCTGCAGATTAAGACTACCGGCAGCCATGAGTACTCCTACTAAAGCAAAACCCATTGCAATTTCATAAGCTATGATTTGAGCGGCAGACCTCATGGAACCCAAAAATGCATATTTAGAATTAGAAGCCCATCCTGCTAAAATTACACCATAAACACTTAACGAAGTTAAGGCTAATATAAAAAGTAATCCTGCATTGATATTGGCAATTACAAAATATTCAGACAATGGAATAACCGACCATACCAATAATGATGGTACCAACATAATCATTGGCGCTGTTAAAAATAAACCTTTGTTTGCATTTGATGGAATAATGATTTCTTTAGTTAATAATTTAATTACATCTGCTATCGGCTGTAACATCCCATAAGGTCCAACCCTTGTTGGCCCCATTCTAGATTGCATAAAACCAATAATTTTTCTTTCTGAGTATGTTGTGTATGCAACTATTAAAAATAATGGTACTACAACCAAAAGAATGTCTATTAATGAATTAAGTATAATAAAAATAATATTCATGATTTTATAGTTATGCGATCTGATTTAGATTCGTTGAGTGTATTATTAAAACTAGAAGTATACACAATTGTATTGATTGGTAATTCTTTTTTTATAATAAAATTTTTTATTTTATAATTTTTATTATTTTCTCTAATTTCTAAAGTATCTTTGTTGTTAAGAATTTTACCTAAATCTGATGAAATATAAATAAACTTGTTATGTGACTGCTCTGTTGAGTTTAATGATTTTGATCTACGCACAATTTGATCTGAAGCATAAATATGTCGAAGGGTATTCTTATATATATAATTATTTGTTATGGCTTTAGAATTAATATTTTTAAGTTTTTTATTTTTTGAATAGTTGAAATCTATGTTCTGCAATGATTTTAAAAGAAAACTTCGGATAGAAGAAATATTATAATCTCCTAGATTATTCATTTTTATAAGACTATTTAATATTGACCAACCCTCAAAAATATTTTTGTTCGGATTAACGATTTTATTATAAGTTTGATATGTTCCTTCTATATTAATGAAGCTACCATCTGTTTCTGCAAATGTTGAAATTGGTATTATTACATCTGCATATCTTTCAATTAACGGTGTAATATAAGATGTAAAAAAAATATTATATTTAGATTTATTTAATGCTTCAGTAACCGCTGATGTATTCCAAAAATCGTGTTCAGGCTCTAAGTTAAAGAACACATATGTAGATAAACTAGATTTAATCATATCATATATGTTTAGTCCTGGTTTGTTGGCTGTTTGACCGCCAAAATTTCTATGCGGTATATTTCCAAATAACCAAGCAGATGTTGAGTTGCAGAAATCTGTTAAATATCCCTGTTGAGCGTTAATGGATTTTGAATATTTTGTAATTGAATCTAAAATTTGAGATTGATTCACAAGATAATTTATATTTGGACCAATAATTATTAATGTTTTATTATTAGTATTGATTGTGGGTTTATTTTTATCAAAAAACTTACTTAAATCACTGTTGTTTAAAACAATTTTTCCAGCCAGCTTAAAATCTTCGTCTAACGAATCGAAATGAATAGAAAATATCTTTGTATTCTTTTTAGATGCCTCGTTAAATCTAATTGTTAGAATAGGGAATTCTGTTTTTATATTTACGCCAACTAATAATATATTATCAAATTTATCTAAGTCATTTATATTGCAACCTAGCGATGGCATTAATGGATAATTTTCTTGATAATTAAAATCACTCTCGTTTGTTCTATGGTCAATATTTTGGATATTCATGTGTTTAAATAAATGTTGGAATAAAAATAATTCTTCACTTGTAGATTGCGCAGAGATTAAGCACCCAATCTGATCTAACCCAAAATCATTAATGGTTGATTTTATTATTTCATTTGTTTTATTTAACAATATTTCTTTTTCACACTCTACAAGCTTCTTATTGTTACGAATCATAGGTTTTATAGCCCTATCTTCTGAGTAAATACCTTCATACCCAAATCTATCTCTATCTGATAACCAAGTCTGATTAATATTATGGTTTTCTTTAGGGACTGCTCTAACTATCTCATTGTTGTAAGTATGATAATAAATATTAGAACCTATACAATCATGTGGGGAAATAGCACTATGTTGTTGCAGATCCCATGTTCTAGCTCTATATCTATATGGTTTATTATTTAGAGCTCCCACAGGACACAAATCAATCATATTGCCTGATAGTTCTGAAGATATTCCCTCTTCTATAAAAGCTCTAATTTCCATATGTTCGCCACGACTTACTAAGCCCAGCTCTTTATTATTTGAGACTTCTTCGCCAAATCTTACACATCTTGAGCAATGTATGCATCTAGTCATCTCTGTTGAAATTAAGGGACCAACATCTTTGTCAACAACAACTCTTTTAAATTCTAAATAATTTGAGTGCCCTTCTCCATGCTGTATAGAGACATCTTGTAACTCACATTCTCCACCTTGATCGCAAATAGGGCAATCTAGCGGATGATTTATTAATAAAAATTCCATTGTGTTTTTTTGAGCATTTTTAGTTTTATTAGAATGAGTAAATATTTTCATATTTTCTTGTACTAGTGTAGAGCATGCTGGCTGTGCATATTTTATATTTTCAATTTCAACTAAGCACATCCGACAACTAGCAACAACTGATAAATGCTTATGATAACAAAATCTTGGAATCTTAATTCCATTTCTATCTGCAAGTTCAATAATTGTCTCATTTTCTCGCGCTTTATACTCTTTGTTATTAATAAAAACTTTCATATTAGGAAACCATAGACTCTTTTTTTTCTACATAATATTCAAATTCATGCCAAAAATGTTTTAAAAAACTTCTAACAGGCATAGCTGCTGCATCTCCCAATGCGCAAATACAATGTCCTTCGATTTGATTTGCAATTTTATTAAGCTGATCAAGATTGTTTAATGTTCCCTTTCCATTTAATATATTTGATAAAATCTTATGTAGCCAACCAGTTCCTTCTCTACATGGTGTGCATTGTCCACATGATTCGGAATAATAAAATCTTGAAATGCGATGAAGAACTGAAACCATGCAAGTGGTTTCATCCATAACAATAACTCCACCAGACCCTAACATTGATCCAGCTCTTGCAATCGATGGATAATCCATTGTTGTCATCATCATATCTTCTCCCTTAATTACAGGCACAGAGGAACCTCCTGGGATAACTGCTTTTAATTTATTTCCATTTAATACTCCACCAGACAGTTTTAATAATTCTGAAAACGGCGTGCCTAAAGGTATTTCATAATTATTTGGTTTATTTATGTGTCCGCTCATGGAAAAAATCTTAATTCCTTCAGAGCTTCCTATACCAATATCTTTATACCAATCTTCGTTATTTACCATAATTTTAGGAATGCTAGCTAAAGTCTCTGTATTATTAATTATGGTTGGTTTTCCAAACAGTCCTTTTATTGCTGGAAATGGAGGTTTAATTCTAGGCATTCCCCTCTTTCCTTCAATAGATTCAAGCATTGCGGTTTCTTCTCCAACAATATATGCACCTGCTCCAATTAAAGAATAAATTTCTATGCAAATATTAGTAGATAATATATTTTTACCTATAAAATTATTTTTATACGCTTCTTCTAACGCATTATTGAAAACCTTCCATTGTTCATCTAAAAACTCACCGCGAAGATAATTATAAGCTACTGAAGCTCCAATTGCATAAGAGGCTATTAACATTCCTTCAATAATTGCATGTGGGTTATATCTTAAAATATCCCTATCTTTGCAAGTTCCAGGCTCGCTTTCATCTGAGTTGCATACTAAATATTTTTGTTTTGCTTGTTGCGGTATAAATGACCACTTTAGTCCTGTTAAAAAACCTGCTCCGCCTTTACCTCTTAATCCTGATTCTTTAATTTTATTTATTATTTCTATCTTAGATGATTTTCTTTCTACTATTTTTTTCCATGCCCCATAACCACCTAGACTTATATATGTTTCCATAGATGCTGGATTATTAAGATTAAAAGTTTCCGTACAAACTTTTATGTTCATTTTATTCCCTCTAAAATATTATCTACTTTCTCTAGAGTTAAATTTTCATAGTTTTTATGATTTACTTGCATCATTGGTCCCCCATTGCAAGCAGCTAAACATTCTATTTCATCTTTTAAATAAAATTTTTTATCTGGTGTGGATTCTCCAACTTTTATATTTAGTTTTTTTTCAATATGATTGAGTATATTATCTGAACCTCTAAGCATGCACGAAATATTATTACAAACAGCAATTACATTTCTTCCCACAGGTTTTATGTTGATCATTGTATAAAATGTAGCTACCTCAAATACATCAATATCTTTTACCTCTAAATATTTTGCTAGGGCTTGAATTATTTCTTTAGTAACAAAACCTTGGTTATGATGTTGTAGTATTAATAAACTTTCAATGATTGGGGATTTCGATTCCATGACAGGAAATTTTCTCTTAACCCTATCTATCTGATTTATAATTTCATCGTTAATAACATATTTTTGACTCATCTATCTATTTCCCCAAAAACAATATCTTGCGTACCTATAATAGTTACTACATCTGACAACATGTGATTTTTACACATTTCATTTAAAGCTGAAAGATGTGAAAAACCAGGAGCCCTAATTTTAAGCCTATATGGTTTATTTGCTCCATCAGATATTAGATAAATTCCAAATTCCCCTTTCGGTGCTTCAATTGCTGTATAAGTTTCACCTTCGGGTATACAATAGCCTTCAGTAAATATTTTAAAATGATGTATTAGTGATTCCATATCCTCTTTCATATTTTTTCTGTTTGGAGTAGCAACCTTCGCATCATCTATCATTATTGGTCCTGGATTATTCTTTAACCAATCAATACATTGTTTAATAATTTTATTGGATTGCCTTAGTTCTTCAATTCTTACTAAATATCTATCATAAGAATCCCCTGTTTTGCCAATTGGTATATCGAATTTAAGTTTATTATAAACCTCGTAAGGTTGTTTCTTTCTTAAATCCCATGGAATGCCAGAGCCCCTCAACATTGGTCCAGTAAATCCTAATTCAATCGCTCTTTCAGGATTAACAACTCCTATACCAACCGTTCTTTGCTTCCATATCCTATTGTCTGTTAGCAGATTCTCATATTCATTAATACACTCAGGAAATCTAGAAACGAAATCTTCTAAAAAATCTAGCAAAGTTCCTTCTCTGTTATAATTTAAATCTTTTAACTCATCTTTATTTTTAAGAATGGACTTTTCATATTTAGGCATACTTTCAGGTAAATCTCTAAAAACACCTCCTGGTCTGTAATATGTTGCATGCATCCTAGTTCCTGAAACGGCTTCATAACAATCCATTAAATCTTCACGTTCTCTGAAAGAATATAAAAATACTGACATAGCTCCAATATCAAGCGCGTGCGCTCCAAGCCAAAGCAAATGATTAAGTATTCTTGTAATTTCATCAAACATTACCCTTATGTATTTAGCTCTATCAGGAATATCTATATTTAGTAATTTTTCTATTGCTAGAACATAAGCATGTTCATTGCACATCATGGAAACATAATCTAATCTATCCATATAACCAATAGACTGGTTGTATGGTTTTGATTCGGCTAATTTTTCGGTAGCACGATGCAAAAGACCAATATGTGGGTCAGCATCCTTGATTATTTCTCCATCCATCTGTAAAACTAATCGTAAGACTCCATGCGCTGCTGGATGCTGTGGTCCAAAATTCATTGTAAAATTTTTAAATTCCTTCATTCTTTATTTTCTCTAATTACTTTTGGAACTAGAACCCTTGGTTCTATATCAACAGGTTCATGTATAATTTTTTTTAAAGTAGGATCATATCTAATTTGAGTATTACCAATTAATGGAAAATCTTTTCTAAAAGGATGTCCAATAAATCCATAATCTGTCAGTATACGCCTTAGGTCTGGGTGGCCTTCAAACAAAATGCCAAATAAATCAAAAGCTTCTCTTTCGTACCAATTTGCAGCAGACCATAAATTAACTACAGACGGGATTATTATTTCATTATCATCTAAATAAACTTTCACTCTAATTCTACAATTTTTTTTTATAGACAATAGATGATAAACAACACAAAATCTACTTTCGTTATTTTTATTTTTTATACTATCTCCAAATTTAATTCTTCCGTGTGATTTTGGCTTTATACCTCTATTATATCCCGTTGATGTTGCTTCACTTGTTTCCCATTCTGATTCTCCATACATGCTATAATCAATTGCACATAAATCTGATAATTGAGTAAATAGAAATTCATTATTATGTTTTAAAGTTGTCATAACTTTTAATAGTGAATTTTTATTTATTTTAAGCGTCACGATATCTGAATCTAAAATAAGATTATAGGGTTCAGTTATATATTTAGAAATAATATCTTGCATTGAAATAATTTACACAGGACTATTTGCTACTAATGTGTTTTGTCTTTTAATTTTATTTTGTAATTGTAATATTCCATATAATAAAGCTTCGGCTGTTGGCGGACATCCTGGTACGTATATATCAACCGGAACAATTCTATCGCAACCCCTAACTACTGCGTAAGAATAATGATAGTAACCACCTCCATTTGCACATGAACCCATAGAAATAACCCATTTAGGCTCTGCCATCTGATCATAAACTTTTCTTAAAGCTGGTGCCATTTTATTTACAAGCGTACCAGCAACAATCATTACGTCAGATTGTCTTGGGCTTGGTCTAAATAACACGCCAAAACGATCCAAGTCATATCTTGAAGCGCCTGCATGCATCATTTCTACAGCGCAACAAGCTAACCCAAAAGTCATTGGCCATAAAGAACCGGTTCTTGCCCAATCAAAAAGATTTGAGGATTTTGTTAAAACAAAACCATCCTTATGTATATTTTCTAATCCCATTCTAGCGCCCCTTTTTTCCACTCATAAATAAATCCAACAACTAAAATTAATAAAAATAATGCCATAGATATAATTCCAATAAAGCCTATTTCATGTACAACTACAGCCCATGGAAACAAAAAAGCTATTTCTAAATCAAAAATTATAAATAAAATTGCAACCAAATAATATCGGACATCAAATTTCATTCTAGAATCTTCAAAAGCTTCAAAGCCACATTCATATGGTGAATTCTTTTCTGTGTTAGGATTATTTTTGCCAAGCGTAAAACCGATGCTCAGCATTATAGCAGCAAAAATTATTGCAAAAACTAAGAATATTAATACTGGCAGGTACTCTAATAGCATATATTACTCCAACTCCATTATATCCTATAAAACAGACATTATATCCTATAAAACTTAGACATATAAATTATTTGTATGAAAAGAAATAGTTTTATTAATTTCATTATAATTTTAAAGGTCAATGGGTTGTTCCATACATAGGTCTGCCGATGGCCGGACTCGAACCGGCACGACTTTCGTCACTGCCCCCTCAAGACAGCGTGTCTACCAGTTCCACCACATCGGCTAAACTAAGGAAGGTTGTTTTGATTATCAGTATTAGGGGGATTAACTGATTCTTGTTGAGTTGTTATTTCTTTTTCTAATAAACTTTTATTATCTAGTTGTATATTTGATGCAAAATAAGCTAAAGATAAACTTGTAATAAAAAAAATTAAGGCTATAAAAGTTGTTAGCTTTGTTAAAAAAGTCGCACTACCTTTTGCACCAAAAACTGTTGAGGAGGCGCCACTGCCAAATGCTGCTCCAGCATCAGCACCTTTTCCGTGTTGAACAAGTATGAGAACAACTAGGGAAACCGCAAGAATTATATGTATGGCTAGTATTATTGTTTGCATGATGTTATTTATCTCAAATTGACGAACAAATTTCAATGAATTTTTTTGAATTTAATGAAGCGCCTCCAACTAATGCACCATCAACATCATCTAATGACAATATTGTGGATGCATTTTTATTATTTACACTCCCCCCATAAAGTATTTTTATACTTTTATGCTTAGGCCCAATAATCCTAGACAATGACAGTCTAATATATGCATGGACATCCTCTATATCTTGAATTTGAGCAGTTTTACCTGTACCAATAGCCCACACTGGTTCGTAGGCTATTATTAATTTAGAAGAATTTTGTTTAATTAATTGCTTAGATTTAAATAAAGCTGTTTTTAATTGATTAGCAATTACTTTTTTAGTAATTTTCTTATTACGCTCAATAATAGTTTCTCCTACGCAAAGAATAGTAGAAAATTTATTCTCCATAGACAATATAAGTTTATTGGAAATTTCATTGTTTGATTCTTGAAATATATGTCTTCTTTCAGAATGACCAATAAGAATATATCTCGCACCAAAATCTTTAATCATACTCGCGGAAATTTCACCTGTAAAAGCTCCTTCTTTATGGGGCGATATGTTTTGAATACCAACTGAAAATTTTTTATCCTTACCTATTATTGAAGAAATTGATGACAAATAAATTGACGGAGGAAGTAATACGACAGAATTTTTAATCTTTCGGGCTTTCAGAAAAGATTTTGTTAGATTTTCAAGGATTTTTTTAGAGCCATTCTGTTTCCAATTTGCAACAATTAAGTATTTAGCCATTTACAGTCCTATTTATTTTTGTTTTATATTATCATAGAAATACATTTCAAGTTCGTCTATTTTATTAACATCTCTATGTTCTATTAAGACTCTGATTAAGTTTTCTGTGCCAGAAGGTCTTATAAGAATTCTACCATTACCTTCAATCTCATTTACTAATGTAGCAAAAACTTTTTTATTATGCTTGTCTGATAAAAATTCAGTTTTATTAATTACTTTCTGATTAAATAGCCTGCTGGGTGTAATAGGTATAGATTCTATCATGTCATCTAATGAAATATTATTTTTATAATAATTCATAATTTTCAATAAATACAGTGTTGTAAGAAGAGAGTCTCCTATTGGATAAGGATCTTCTTTTCCATGAATTGCTTCCTCTGTATAAAGATAATAATCAAGATGATTAAATATAATATGGCCTGATGATTCCCCGCCAATTATTGAATGTATTTCTTTCATTTTTTCTAAAACATATTTATCTCCAACATCAGTTTTAATGAGATTGATGCCAATTTCATCATATGCTTTTTGTATGCCAAAGTTTGTCATAGATGTGCCTACAACTGCGCCATTATAATTTTCAACCTCTTTAAGATATTTAGAAAAAATAAATAGTATTTGATCTCCATTTACAATATTTCCCTTTTTCGTAATAAATATAACTCTATCTCCATCGCCATCATAGGATGCTCCAAAATCAACTTGATCTTTGTTAGATTTATTGTACTGAATTAGCTCTTCTTTCAAGACTTCTGGTTTAGTAGCGCCACAGCTTAAGTTGATATTAACTCCATTAGGCTTGTTATAAATAGGTACGACAATATAATTTGGGAAAAGATTAAACATGCTTTCAATATATGGAGAATAAGCACCATTGGCACAATCAATCATGATTTTTATCTTTTTTTCCTGACTGGAAATATTTAGCTCATT
This sequence comes from uncultured Gammaproteobacteria bacterium, assembly GCA_913041905.1. GTDB lineage: Bacteria > Pseudomonadota > Gammaproteobacteria. The sequence goes on along the minus strand of CAJWJQ010000003.1, from coordinate 36,085 downwards.
ATCAAAGATGTGTAATAACATGTTTTTATACATCCTTGATGGGCTCATTGCATTATCAAAGATTTCATTCCATGGGCGCTCTAATCCCATGACCTCTCCAGTTGATTTCATTTCAGGTGATCTAAATTTTCTAACATATTTTGGCTGGTCCAGATTTTTGAGCTTGGAAAAACATGCTTCTATTTTGCTCTCAAGTTCAGCAGATATTTTCTGTCCGTTAGAATTAAATATTTTTATGCCATTATCGGAAAATGGATTATGTGAAGCTGTAATTTGAACACCAAAGCAAGATATCATTTTAGGACCAACCGTAGGACAATGCTCTACGATCAACATTTCATTAATACACTTTGTAGCATAGCCAACTATAGGAGTTGGATTAATGCCAACTAGAGTTACTTCGCCACCTACTTTTCTAATACCTGATGATAGAGCATCCTGAAGAAATATGCCTGACTCTCTTCCATCATTTGAAATAATAAAAAATATCGCGTCATCCTTAATTCTAAGTACTTCAACTAATGATTGCCCTAAATAAAAAATATCTTCTTTGGTTATTGGAAATGATCCATATTTACCTCTTATTCCATCTGTTCCAAATATTTTCATATTAATAACTTATAGATTCGATTATGTTTTTTGCAATTTTCGTTTCATGAATATCATGGGTTCTAACTATACTAGCTTTGTTTATCATAGCTAATGTAGCGGCAGCTAATGATCCATGTAATCTTTTTCCTACATCTTTATTCAATAAATTTCCAATCATACTCTTACGCGATATACCAACTAACACATTTTTATTTATAGAGGTTAATTTTTCAAGGTTATTTAACACTGTATAGTTATGGTTTAAAGTCTTTCCAAATCCAAATCCTGGGTCTATAATAATTTTTTCTTTATTAATTCCATTATTTATACAATATTCTTGTCGATCCTGAAGATATAAAAGAATATCATTCATAACATTATCATATGTAGGATTTTCCTGCATATTTTCAGGAGAATGTTGCATATGCATTAAACAAATATAAGTGTTTTGGTTTTTAATAATGTTTAATAGATTAAAATCAGAAATAGCTGAAATATCATTTATAATCTGTATGTCATATTCTATCAACTTACTAATGACTTCAGATTTAGTTGAATCTATTGATAAAGGTATGTTATATGATTCTCTAATTTTTGATACTACAGGTAGAAGTCTTTTAATTTCCTCTTCTGTTGATATACTTTTTGATCCAGGCCTAGATGATTCTGCCCCTATGTCTATTATATCAACACCTTGTTCAATCATTTCTTTAACGCGTAGCATAATTTTTTTTATATTGTTATATTTTCCTCCATCATAAAATGAATCAGGTGTGATATTCAAAACTCCCATTATTTGGCACGAAGTAGTATTTAATTTATAATTCATATTAATTTTTGCATACGTTTATATTCTTCAACCTTTTGGAGGAAAATCATCTGAAAGTTTTTTAACTCTTCATCTTTTATTATAAATTCTTGGAATTGGATTGTCGGTGGTGGTGTACATATTAAAATAACTCCCTGTGTTATTTGAGTATTATAAGTTTTGTCATGAGCCAAAGAATATGCTGCTACCTGTAGGAAATAATCATCAAGCCAATTTCTTTGTTTAGGTTTATTTGATTGTTTAAAATCAAGAATACTTTCAGCTCCATTATATATACCACAAGCATCTGCTGTACCTGCATATAAATCAGGGAAATGGACGTTTACTTCAGCACCCCATATTTCATTAAATTTTGTGCTTAAACTTTCTTCAATAATTTTTTTTGACATTTGATAAGGGGCATTGTCAAAACCTTCAAAATCTAGCTTGGTTTGACCAATCAAAAACTCTTCTAAATGTTGGTGCATTTGAGTTCCTCTTCTAGATGATTCAGACACAATTCTTTCTGCTTCATGCTCGCCTACTTTGCGTCTCCACTCTTCTAATGACTTCTTTTTTTCTTCAGATTCTGTTCCTTTTAAAACAGTTGTGACTGATGGTAGTTTCTGACCATTAATTTCATAACATCTAACGCCTAATTGATTAATGCGCTTACTTATTGGATATTTAAATTGCTTATTCCATTTCATACTAATAAGTATTTTAGATGTTATTGAGTAAAAATGAAAATGTAAGCTTCGATTAGTTGTTTATCAAAATTATTTTATGAAACTGGTGTTGAGACAGGACTAGTTTTTGTTGATGTTTTTACACCACCGTCAGAGTCTGAGCTATCATCATCTGACCAACTTTCAGGTGGAGATGGTTTTTTTCCGCTCATAATATCATCAATTTGTTTGCTATCAATAGTTTCCCATTTCATAAGGGCTTCAGCCATAGTATGCATCTTGTCTATATTGTCTTTAACAAGTTTTTTAGCTCTATTGTATTGCTCATCAACAATTTTTCTTATTTCAGAATCAATAGTAGATGCTGTTTCGTTAGAAACTGTTTTTTGTTTTGATACAGTTTTACCCAAGAATACCTCACCTTCTTCTTCAGCATAAGTTAATGGACCCATTTTGTTTGATAGTCCCCATTTAGTCACCATATTTCTTGCTAAAGCAGTAGCCCTTTCTATATCATTAGAAGCGCCAGTTGTAACTGCATCTTTTCCAAAAATTTCTTCTTCAGCAACTCGTCCGCCAAATAAAGCGGCAATCATACTATTAATTCTTTGTTTGCTATTACTATATCTATCCTCTTCTGGTAAGAACATTGTTACTCCTAACGCTCTTCCTCTCGGGATAATGCTTACTTTATAAACTGGGTCATGATCAGGAACTAATCTTCCAACAATAGCATGTCCCGCCTCATGATAAGCAGTTAATTTTTTCTCATCATCACTCATAACCATGGATTTTCTCTCGCCACCCATTAGTATTTTATCTTTTGCTTTTTCAAAATCTGACATTTCTACAATTTTTTTACTAGCTCTTGCTGCAAACAAAGCAGCTTCATTAACTAGATTTGCAAGGTCTGCTCCTGAGAACCCAGGTGTCCCTCTTGCTAAAATTTTAGGTTTAACATCATTTGCTAATGGCGTTTTTTTCATATGCACTTTTAGAATTTGTTCTCTACCTCTAATATCAGGTAATGGGACTGTAACCTGTCTATCAAATCTACCAGGCCTTAAAAGAGCAGGGTCTAAAACGTCTGGTCTATTTGTGGCTGCTATAACTATTACTCCCTCGTTACCTTCAAAACCATCCATTTCTACTAAAAGTTGGTTTAATGTTTGTTCTCTCTCATCATGCCCTCCACCTAATCCAGCTCCTCTATGTCTACCAACTGCATCTATTTCATCAATAAAGATAATACACGGCGCGTGTTTTTTTGCTTGCTCAAACATATCTCTAACTCTTGAGGCGCCTACACCAACAAACATCTCTACAAAGTCAGAGCCAGATATTGTAAAAAAAGGGACTTTTGCTTCTCCAGCAATTGCTCTTGCAAGTAGAGTTTTACCTGTTCCAGGTGATCCAACCATTAAAACACCTCTAGGAATTTGCCCCCCAAGGTTTTGAAATTTAGCTGGGTCTTTTAAAAAATCTACTAATTCTTTTACTTCTTCTTTAGCCTCTTCTACTCCTGCTACATCATTAAAAGTAACTTTAACTTGGTCCTCTGTTTGCATTTTAGCTTTACTTTTTCCAAATGACATTGCGCCTCGACCACCGCCAGAACCTCCTTGCATTTGTCTCATAAAGAATATCCAAACACCAATAAGTAACAAGAATGGAAACCAATGTATAAATATCTGAGCTAAAAAAGATTGTTTTTCAGGAGCTTTGCCAGAAATTTGTACCTTGCTATTTAATAACTCTCCAACAAGAGCAGAATTATCTGTTTCTGGACTAAAAGTTTGAAATGTTTGCCCAGATTTAAGAGAGCCTGATATTTCTCTGCCTGATATTGTTACTTCTTCAACCTGTCCTGTTTGCACTTGTTGCATAAATTCAGAATAGTTGTACTTTTCTATAGCTTGGTTTTTTCCACCTATTCCACTAAACAAAGACATGATTACAACAGCAATCACAGTCCAAATAAGTAAGTTTTTTATTAAATCGCTCATAGCTTATTTACTCTAAGTCTAGTTTCTACTATCTTTATTGTCAATTTTATCACTCATAATCTAACATATATCCTTATAATCATTGCAAATTAGGTATATTTCGCTACTTTTTCTTTTAGATGCATCAGGTTTAAAAACAGAAATTTTATTAAAATGATCTCTAAGAAGATTATTTACATCATTATAGTTGGTTCCTAAAAAATATTTCATAATAAGCATACCGCCAGGTATAAGTAAAAATTCACAAAAATTTGAGATATTCTCAGCTAATTCATAAAAATTTGCCTGATCTATATCGCTTATACCTGTAATATTGGGGGCAATATCAGATAATACAAGGTCAAATTTACAATTATATTTAGATGATATCTCTGATATTAATTCTCTATTTCTTATATCGCACTTGTAAAACTCTACTTTTTCTAAGGGTTTAAAATCTAATAAATCAACTCCTACAATAAGTTTAATATTTTTATATTCTTTAAGAACTTGCAACCAAGACCCTGGCGCGCACCCTAGATCAATAACATTTCTAGTATTAGATAAAAAATTATACTTTTGATCTATGTTTTTAAGTTTAAATGCTGCTCTAGATCGATAATTACTTTGTTTAGATTTTTTAACATATGTATCGCTAATATGTTTTTTTACCCATTCAGCTTTTTTATTATTCTTAACCATCACAAAATATTATATCATTGAATTCAAATATTTAGATTGTTATGATTATGTATGGCTCAAATAACATTTCAAGGTAATCCAATTAATACTAGCGGTGAATTACCACAAGTTGGAGACAAAGCACCTGATTTTATATTAGTCGATTCTCAATTAAATGATATTTCACTATCTACTTTTAAAAATATGTACAAGGTACTAAATATAGTTCCGAGTTTAGATACTCCTGTTTGTCAAAAATCAACAAAAGTTTTTAATGAAAAAATAAATTCTATTAAAGATGCAGTGGTTTTAACAATTTCTGCTGACTTACCTTTTGCAATGGAAAGGTTTTGTTCATCAGAATCATTAACTTTAATAAAATCACTATCAATGATGCGCTCAAGAAATTTTGCTAAAGACTATGGTGTATTGATTACTGATGGGCCTCTTAAAGGCATTACGGCAAGAGCAATAGTTGTTATAGATAAAGATGATAATATTATCCATACAGAATTAGTAAATGAAATTGCAAATGAGCCTAATTATGAAAATGCAATGAAGTGTATTTAACAATTTTATGAGCTTCACAAATAAAGTCTTATTTGCAATGTTATTTGGCATTTTTGTTGGACTATTACTTAATAACCTATTTTTAAATGAAAATATTTTACTAAACATAAATATTATCTTTAATACCATATCTTCTATATTTTTAATTCTTTTAAAGATGATTGTTCTACCATTAATTTTTGTATCAGTGTTAGCTGGTATTGTCTCAATAAGTGATATCTCTATGTTAGGCAGGATTGGAATAAAAACTTTGTCACTTTATATATTAACAACAATAATTGCTATCAGTTTAGCATTACTTGTGTCTAGTTTTATTAATTATGATGCTTCAAATATTTCATTAGTAAATAATATAAATATTGACAATATTGAAAATACACAAGGAAGCGTGTTGTCAGTTTTTATTCCTGAAAATTTTTTTCAAGCATTATCTGAAGGTAATGTTATTCAAGTTCTCTTTTTCGCAATTTTTCTTGGTATTGCATCATCTTTAATAAAAAATGATATTCCTCAATTTATTAATTTGATTGAAAATCTTAACAAAATTTTTAACAAAATGGTTTTAATAATTATAAAATTAACACCAATTGCAGTATTTTGCCTTCTTGCAGAAACATTTTCAATTCAAGGCATAGGTGTTTTCATGCCTATACTTAAATATTTTCTAGTTGTTATTTTAGTTTTATTAATACATTTTTTTGCTACATATTCGCTTTTATTAACTATATTTTCAAATCTAAATAACAAAACATTTTATACTAAACTTAAGTCACTCATAATTTTTACATTCAGCACATCTAGTAGCAATGCATCTATTCCATTTACTCTAAAAACTGTTAATAATGATTTTGGAGTTGACAAGTCTGTATCGTCTTTTTCTATACCTTTAGGGGCTACCATAAATATGGATGGTACCGCAATAATGCAAGGTTGCGCTACTTTTTTTCTAGCATCTTACTATGGTATTAATTTAGAATTTGGAGATTTTGTAACAATAATTCTTACCGCTACTATGGCGTCAATTGGTACAGCAGGAGTGCCTGGAGCAGGCATAATTATGTTATCTCTTATTTTAACAGAGGTTGGAATACCTTTAGAAGGAATTGGTTTGTTATTAGGAGTAGACAGATTACTTGATATGCTAAGAACTAGCATTAATGTTTGTGGCGATACTTGTATAACTTGTATAGTTGCCAATAATGAAAAATTAATTGATTTAAAAAAATATAATAATTGTGATTACTAATTTAATGTATTATGCCTAGATTGAATATCTGTAACATTAAAATTATCTATAAATAATATAGCTTTACAAAATGCTTTTGCTCCAGAGATTGTAGTAGTCAAACAAACATTATTGTTATTTGCTTCCTTTCTTATTGAAAATGAGTCTTTAATTGATATCGCTCCTTCTGTTGTATTTATAATTAGGTCAACATCTCCGTTTTTTATCATATCTACAATATGAGGCTGGCCTTCTTTAACTTTGTTTATTTTTGAACATTCAATATTATGACTCTCTAAATAAGCTTGGGTACCTTTTGTTGCATATAAATTAAAACCAATATTTTTAAGATCTTTTGCTATATCACAAATTGCTGGTTTATCTTTATCCCTGACGCTTAAAAATACATTTCCTTTCTTTGGCAGGATTACGCTTGCTGCTCTTTGAGCTTTGAAATATGCTTCTCCAAAACTGTCTCCTATACCCATAACTTCACCTGTTGATTTCATTTCTGGCCCTAATAACACATCAACTTCAGGGAATTTTGAAAATGGTAAAACTGCTTCTTTAACCGAATAATATTTTGGAACTATCTCTTTAGTTGTCTTAAGATCTTTAAGAGTTTTTCCTGCCATTACTAAAGCTCCGATTTTTGCAAGTTGTATTCCAATCGCTTTAGATACAAATGGGGCTGTTCTAGATGCCCTAGGATTTACTTCTAATAAAAATATCTCTTGGTCCTTAATAGCAAACTGAGCGTTCATTAAGCCAATAACTTTTAACTCTAAAGCTAGCTTGGTTACTTGTTCTCTAAGGTTTGCTAGTATTTTACTAGATAATGTATACGGAGGAATTGAACAACCAGAATCACCAGAATGGATTCCAGCTTCTTCTATATGTTCCATAATTGCACCTATAAAAACATTTTTGCCATCAGATATAATATCTATGTCTACTTCAATAGCATCATTTAAAAATTTATCCAATAAAACTGGCGAATCATTTGAAACAGATACTGCTTCATCCATATATTTTTTTAAATCATCATTAGTTGCCACTATCTCCATAGCTCGTCCTCCCAACACATAAGACGGACGTACAACAAGCGGGTAACCAATTTTTGCTGCAACTTTAAGAGCTTCTTCTGTGTTGGTTGCTGTGGAATTATTTGGTTGAGTTAGATTTAGCTTTTCGACCAATAATTTAAATTTCTCTCTATCTTCTGCCGTGTCTATAGCTTCTGGTGAAGTACCAATAATGTTTACATTATTAGATTTAAGTAAATTTGCTAACTTTAGGGGTGTTTGCCCACCATATTGAACAATCACTCCATCAGGTTTTTCTACATCTATAATCGACATTACATCCTCAAATGTTAATGGCTCAAAATATAGTCTATCTGAGATATCAAAATCTGTAGAAACTGTTTCAGGGTTACAATTAACCATTATTGTTTCAAAACCTTCGTCTCTGAGCGCTAAGGATGCATGAACACAACAATAATCAAATTCAATGCCTTGCCCAATTCTATTTGGTCCTCCTCCTAGAATCATTATTTTTTTATTATTTGATGGATTAGATTCACATTCTAGATCATAAGTTGAATACAGATAAGCTGTTGTAGCTTCAAATTCAGCAGCGCAGGTATCAACTCTTTTATAGACTGGGCTAATATTAAATGATTTTCTTAAATTTCTTACATCCTTTTCCTTGGTATTTATACAGTTTGCAATAAAAGAATCAGAAAAACCTTTACGTTTTAAATTAAGAAGACAATCTTTATTTAAATCTGCAACATTTTGGTTTGATAGATTATATTCTTCCTCTACTAGATCTTTTATTTGTGATAAAAACCATTGGTCTATTTTAGTTAATTCATATATATCAGATATGCTTTGACCTAACCTAAATGCTTCTGCAACATAGAGTATTCTTTGAGGAGTTGCTGATATAAGTTTGTTTTTTATTATATCAAAATCTTCTTTTTTAGATAAACCAGAAAACTTAGGTTTTGCCAAACCATCAATTCCGATTTCTAGGCCTCTAAGTGCCTTTTGAAATGATTCTTGGAAATTTCTACCAATAGCCATAACTTCGCCAACAGATTTCATTTGAGTTGTTAATTTATTGTTTGCTTCTTTAAATTTTTCAAAAGCAAATCTTGGCATTTTAGTAACAACATAATCTATGCTTGGCTCAAAAGATGCAGGTATTACATTGCCTGTTATTTCATTTCTCAATTCATCTAATGAATAACCAATTGCAAGTTTTGCAGCAATTTTAGCAATTGGAAAACCAGTAGCTTTTGATGCTAGTGCTGATGATCTTGAAACACGTGGATTCATCTCAATAACAAATATTCTTCCATTCTCGGGTGATATTGCAAACTGCACATTAGATCCTCCAGTATCTACCCCAATTTTTCTTAAAACCTGTATTGATGCATTTCTTAGGTTTTGATATTCTTTGTCAGTTAATGTTTGTGCTGGCGCAACAGTTATAGAGTCTCCTGTGTGTATGCCCATTGGATCAATATTTTCAATTGAACACACAATAATACAATTATCATTCTTATCTCTTACAACCTCCATTTCAAATTCTTTCCAGCCAATAACCGACTCCTCTATTAATACTTCTGTTGTAGGAGACAAATCAAGGCCTCTTTTAACTATAGTTTCAAAATCTTGTATATTGTATGCTATACCTCCGCCTGTTCCTCCTAGTGTGAAAGATGGTCTAATTAAAATTGGAAAACCAATCTTTTTTTGATGTTCTAACGCCTCATCATATGTATGTGCAATATAAGCTAGAGGTGTTTCTAGTCCAATTTCTGTCATCGCGTTTTTAAATAATTCTCTATCTTCAGCCATGTCTATAGAATTTATGCTTGCTCCGATGATTTCAACGTTATTTTTTTCTAAAATTTTGTGACGATTCAAATCGAGGGTTGTATTCAAAGCAGTTTGGCCGCCCATTGTTGGTAAAATTGCATCAGGTTTTTCTTTAATAATAATTTTCTCAATATTTCTCCAGTGAATTGGTTCAATATAAATTTTATCTGCCATATCTGGGTCAGTCATAATAGTGGCAGGATTAGAATTAACTAAAATAACCTTTATTCCTTCTTCTTTTAAAGCTTTACAGGCTTGAACTCCAGAATAATCAAACTCACAAGCTTGTCCGATAATAATCGGGCCAGCTCCTATTATTAAAACGCTCTTTATATCTTTATTTTTAGGCATTTTTACTCTGTGTCATAAATGTAAAAAACTTTTCAAAAATGTAATGAATATCATGGGGCCCAGGACTAGCTTCAGGGTGACCTTGAAAACCAAACGCCTTTCTGTTTTCAACCACAAAACCTTGTAAAGAATCATCAAACAATGATTTGTGTGTAGGTATTATATGTTTAGGCAGACTTTCATTGTCGACCATAAACCCATGGTTCTGACTAGTTATCAATACTTTTTTATTTTCGATATCCAATACTGGATGATTTGCTCCATGATGACCAAATTTCATTTTTTTAGTTTTTGCTCCTGAAGCAAGAGCTAATAATTGAAAACCTAAACAAATACCAAACAAAGGAATTTTATTTTCAAGTAATAATTTTATATTTTCAATTGCATATTCACAAGCTTTTGGGTCTCCTGGACCATTAGATAAAAAAACTCCGTCTGGTTTTAAATTAAGCACTTCTTTTGCTGGTAAATCTGCTGGTACAACCGTTAAATTGTAACCAAAACTTTTTAAGATCCTTAAAATATTATGTTTTATACCAAAATCATAGGCTACTACGTTAAAACTTTCTTTTATGTTAGGGATATTTTTGTCATATATATTATGGACTACTTCAGACCATTTATAATTTTTATTAGTAGTAACTTCAATTGCTAAATCTTGATTCTCTAATCCTGGAAATTCATCTAAAGATTTCTTTGCTGTCTTTATGTCAGGATTATTTCCACATAAAATACACCCGTTTTGTGAACCATTGTTTCGCAATACTTTTGTTAGCTTTCTTGTATCAATGCCAGAAATTCCAACAATTTTATTTTCCTTTAGAAAGTTATCTAATAAATCAGTTTTCCTCCAGTTATTTGCGAGTATTTCCTGATCCCTGATAATAATTCCGGATGCATGGATTTTTTTTGATTCTAAATCTTCTGGATTGATTCCTGTGTTACCAATGTGAGGGTTTGTGAAAGTTATAATTTGACTATGATATGAAGGGTCGGTAATTATTTCTTGATAACCAGTCATCGATGTATTGAAAACTACTTCTCCTACAGAAATACCCTTAATACCTATGGATTTTCCATAAAAAGAAGTCCCATCAGCCAGTAATAGTAATGCATCACGTGTATTCAAATCTTAATTCTTTATATAAAAAAAAAGATGGCTCTATGTGAGTCATCTTTAATTGTAATTTTTTTAGTTTCACTAAAACTATATAATACGGCAGTCTACTCCTCCTGTCTAACACTTAATACATATTTGTATAAATCTTTCTTGTTTATATCTGTGAATAGCATCAATATATCAACAGTTTCTTTCTGAGTGTAATTTTGCAAGAGTTTTAAAACCTGTTCTCGTAATTCATCAGGGTTATTGGTTGTTTTTATAGGCGTTCCTATAATTAGAGTAATTTCACCAGATACCACATTATTTTGTAATGATAATAATACTTTGTCAGCTGAGTCAAAAAATATTTCTTCATGTAATTTTGTTATTTCACGAAAAACTCCTATTTTAGTATCTCCACCCATAATACGTATTATTTCTTTTATAACTCTAATAACTCTATATTTACTCTCAAATATAACTCCTGGTTTACCCGTATTTTTAAGAGAAATAATTTGTTGTTTTAACTCACCTATTTTTTTTGAAAGAAATCCTAAAAAAACAAAATTATTAATGGGTATTTCTGAAACAGATAAAGCACTAGTTAAGGAGCTGGGGCCGGGTATAGGTATTACGTGGAATCTACCTTGATTATTCTTTATTAGCTCAAAACCAGGATCTGATATTGAAGGTGTCCCAGCATCAGAAACTAATGATATTTCTAATCCTTCGCAAAGATTCTTAATTATCGAGTTTTTCTTTCTTTTTTCATTGTCTTTATTAAAAGTGATAATTTTTTTTTTAATATTATATTCATTTAATAGCTTTGAGGTTCTAGCAGAACTCTCAGCTAAAATATAATCACTTTTTTTTAGAATCTCTAATGCTCTAATTGTTATATCTTTGAGATTACCAATTGGTGTTGCCACTATATAAAGATTGCCTTTCATAAGATTGCATATGTATAATGTTTATTCTTGCTAGATTATAATGTACTATAAACAATGTCCATAAATTAAACATGAACAAGTTAGAAATAATAAAATCAAACTTTTTAGAGAATCAAGAAATAAATTCTTTAACAGTTGAAAAAATACTTCCATCAATTGAAAAAGCTACGTCTACTCTCATTGATATGATTAATAATTCTGGAAAATTGTTAACCTGTGGCAATGGAGGTTCTTCTGGTGATGCTCAACATATATCATCGGAGTTTATTAATAGATTTGAAATTGAAAGAAAAGAATTGCCAGCGATATCACTAAACTCAGATACGGCAGCTATGACTTCGATCGCTAATGATTATGGCTACGAATATATTTTTTCAAAACAAATTAATGCTTTTGGCAAACAAAATGATGTTTTAATGGCTTTTACTACTAGCGGGAATTCTACAAATATTCTTGAAGCTATTAAATCAGCTAAAAAGAAAAAAATGATTACTATACTAATTTCTGGTAATGATGGCGGTGAATCTAAAAAACTTCTTGATACTCATGATATTGATATTATTGTTCCGCATACAAGAACTAGTAGAATACAAGAAATGCATTTAATTATAATTCATGCTATATGTGAATGTATAGATAAGTATGCAAACAACTAAAATTACATGTCTTTTTCAGTTTCACTTAAACTAGCCTGAAAAGATTCTCGATTAAAAATTCTTTCTGAGTATGCGTCAATAATTTCTTTGTTCTCTTTTATTTCCATGCCTAGACATTTAATTCTCCATAATAATGGAGCTAAACTACAGTCTACTAAACCAAAATCTGTACTCATAAAAAAGTTATTATTAAGCAAAGGGACTATTTCTAAAAAATAGGATTTAATTTTATCCTGAAAAGAATTATCAAGCATTCCATTATTATATGCTTTATCAAATTCTGGATACCAATCATTCTCAATCCTATCAAGCGCTAACCTAAATTTAGCTCTTGCAACAGGATCAACTGGTAATAAAGGGGGATGAGGAAATCTTTCATCTAAATATTCAATAATTACTCTTGAGTTTTGTAAAATTAAATCTCTGTCAACTAGTGTTGGGAAATCATCGTAAGGGCTTATAGCTTTTATTTCTTCAGAGATGTTGTTTATATCAATTTCATGCAATTCTGCCGATATTTCTTTCTCTTTGATAACCAATCTTGTTCGATGACTGTGTAAACAATCCGGTAAAGAAAATAATAAAATTGCAGATCTGCGGTTTGCTAATGATGTCATATTAATCTATGTCCTTCCAATATTCAATTTTTAATAAAAATGCTACAAATGAGAATATTACGAGGAATATCATAACCCAAAAACCTATCCTATATCTATCTAATTGAGCAGGTTCAGATACATAGGTCAAAAAATTTACCAAATCTGTTGTTGATTGTTTATATTCTATCTCAGTCATATTGCCTTTTTTCACGTATTCAAACTCAGACAAATCGCTATTAATTGGTTTTTTTATTCCTTCCATCCACCAAAGAACATGTGGCATGCTAATATTTGGATATAATTTATTATTAACTCCAAACGGTCTACTTTCATCTTGATAAAATGACATTAAAAAAGTGTAAAGCCAGTCTGGTCCTCTGGAGCGAGCAATTAATGTTAAATCAGGTGGTGTAATACCAAAAGATTCTTTTGAATGGTCTGGGTTAACAGCGTTTAACATAAGAGAGCCTATTTTAGTTGGTTTACCATTTCTATCAGTAGTAAAAATTAAATTTGTTTCTATTGTTTCTTGATCAAGAGATAAGTGATCTATAAATTTTACATATCTTTGATATTTAAGACTATGGCAGCCAAAACAATTATTCATAAATATTTTCGCTCCTCTTTGTAATGACGCCTTATTATTCAAATCAATTAAAACCGTCTGTAATTCAGGGTTAGCAGATGCTCCAACTAAAGATGAGTAAAAAATAAAAGGTAATATAAGAATATATTTATTCATGCGTTGTAACTCTATCAGGTACCTTTTTAGTTTTTTCTTTAGGACTAATAAAATATAAGGCTATAAAAAAACCAAAATATATTAATGTAAATAATCGTCCTATCCAAGTAAGAATTGGCGTTACAGGATTCATTCCAATATAACCCAAACCAACAAAACTTATAGCAAAAAAAGTTAATAAGATTTTGTAAATTCTTGATCTATATCTCATTGATTTTACAGAACATCTATCAATCCAAGGAAGTAGAAATAATACAAAAATTGCTAATCCCATTGCAAGCACCCCTCCAAATTTATCTGGAATAGCTCTTAAAATTGCATAAAATGGAGTGAAGTACCATACTGGCACAATATGTTCTGGTGTTTTTAAAGGATTAGCGGGAACAAAGTTATCCTTCTCAAGAAAATATCCTCCTAATTCTGGCAGAAAAAAAACAATAAATGCAAAAATAATTAAAAAAAATGATAATCCAAAAACATCTTTAACTGTGTAATAAGGATGAAATGGTATGCCATCTAGAGGAATTCCATTTTCATCTTTATGTTCTTTAATTTCTATACCATCTGGATTATTAGAGCCTGTAGTATGCAGTGCAGCTAAATGCAAATAAATTAACGCAAACAATAATAAAGGTAGCGCTATAACATGGAAGGCAAAGAATCTGTTAAGAGTGGCGTCAGATATTACATAATCACCTCTTATCCATAACGCTAGCGATTCTCCAATAAATGGAATTGCTCCAAACAAGGATATGATTACTTGAGCTCCCCAATATGACATTTGTCCCCAAGGTAATAGATATCCCATAAAAGCTTCTGCCATCAATAATACGAAAATAAGCATCCCAAAAATCCAAAGCAGTTCTCTTGGGTTTTTATAAGAGCCATACATCATTGCTCTAAACATGTGTAAATATATTATTATGAAAAAGAAAGATGCTCCTGTAGAGTGCATATATCTAATTAACCAACCCCATTCTACATCTCTCATAATATATTCTACTGAGGCAAATGCTTGGGCGGCATCGGGCTTATAGTTTATAGTTAAAAATATCCCAGTAACAATCTGAAGTATAAAAATAAATATTGCTAAAGCTCCGAAATAATAAAAAAAATTAAAATTTTTAGGTGCGTAGTATTGTGATAAATGGTTTTTGACAAAATTACTGACTGGCAATCTTTCATCTATCCATGCCATTAACCTATTCATTACACATTATCCCCATTTTCACCAACAATGATTTTAGTTTCGCTAACAAAATAATAAGGTGGTACTTCTAAATTGTATGGGGCAGGCATTCCTTTGTGCACTCGCCCTGACAAATCAAATTTTGATCCGTGGCATGGGCAAAAAAATCCTCCCTTCCAATCAAGTCCTAGTTCTTTTGATTTTGCGTTTGGTTTATATAAAGGTGAACAGCCTAAATGCGTACAAACTCCAAGTAATACAAGATATTCAGGATTAATAGATCTGAATTTGTTTTTAGTATAGTTAGGTTGGTGTTCTTCTAATGATTTTGGATCACTTAATTGATTATTATCCTCTAAAGTTTTATCAATCATATTTTGTGTTCTTCTAACAATCCAAACTGGTTTTCCTCTCCACTCTACTACTTTATATGAGCCAGGTTGCAGATTAGATATATCTATCTCTATTGGAGCTCCTGCTGCCTTCGCTCTAGAGCTTGGAGACATTGTTTTAAGAAACGGTATAATGGAAAAAACCCCGCCTACTCCACCTAATACTTGAGTAAGGTGAGTTAAAAATTTTCTTCTGTTAGATGGTTTTTTTGATTCAGTCATTCGTAAGTAAACTTGCCATTCTCAATCGCGTATATCCTAACATATTTTTATAAAAAAAGGTTAAATAATATATAATATAATTGTATATATTAATTGGTAGGGATAAATGAAGGAATTAAGGAATTACATATTTGTTGGCGTATTAACTGGGCTTGTTATTTATTTTATAAGTCCCGGGATGTTTGGAAACCGTATAGAAATAATTGAAGCAACTCCAGTTAAATCAACTGTTGCTGAGAAATATATTAGCTACCATGATACGGTGGATAAGGTAAATAAGTCAGTTGTATCAATTTATACAAAAAAATCTATTCAAAAAAATACTTTTTATGTAGACCCAAAAGATAAAATACTTAGAAAAAAAGCAATAATTCCCACAGGGCAAGGCTCAGGTGTAGTCGTAAGTTCCCAAGGACATATTATTACAAATTTTCATGTAATAGCTAATTCTGATGAAATATTGGTTAGAGATTATTTGGGCAAAGATTATGGTACTGCAGTTATTGGGGTTGACCCATTAACTGATCTTGCTGTCTTAAAAATTAATCATAATACTGTTCCAATTACTTTTGGTAAAATTGATCAAGTTAGAATTGGAGATGTTTCTTTAGCCATAGGCAATCCTTTGGGTATCGGTCAAACAATCACGCTTGGTATTGTTTCTGCGACAGACAAAGAAATTGGACCTGGTACATATTCTTATCAAAGATACGTTCAAACGGATGCTGCTATAAATCCAGGAAATTCTGGCGGAGCATTAGTAAATACAAACGGAGAACTTATTGGAATTAACACCTCTATAATAACCCAAGGTGGTGGTTCTGATGGAATTGGTTTTGCAATACCAGTAGATACGGCAAAATATGTTTTCACAGAAATAATAAAAAATGGTGAAGTTATTAGAGGTTTTGTGGGTATAGCTGCAGATCCTTATTACAGGGGTAATGGTATTTTAATAAGAGGAGTGTATAAAAATGGCCCTGGGGAGAATGCTGGCGTTAAACCAAACGATATTATAAATAAAATTAATGGCACCAAAGTTCAAGAAGTAAAAGATATACAAAAAATAATTGGTAAATCTAAGCCTGGAGACATAGTTTCCATAGAATTACAAAGAGGGGGTGATGTTTTAACAGCAAACATTGTAATTGAAAAAATGAATTATGGATTGAGAGAATAGTAAATTAATCTTCTCTTAATTTTGCAGCTAGCGCATGTGCCTGAAGACCTTCTGCTAATGCTAGAGAAACAGAAATCTTGCTGAGTTCTTTAGCTGTTTTCTTTGAAATATTTATAATGCTAGATCTTTTTTGAAAATCATATACGCCTAAAGGAGATGAAAATTTTGCTGAACCAGATGTTGGCAATACATGATTAGGTCCTGCACAATAATCTCCAAAAACTTCGGGGCTATATTGACCAAGAAATATAGCTCCTGCATTATTAATCGTTTTTAAAAAACTTTTATAATTTTTTGTCATTATTTCTAGATGCTCTGGGGAAATTTTGTTAACAATGTCAGAAATTTCACTATTACTATTTGCTTTAATAAACATTCCTCTTGATTTAAAAGATTTAGTAATAATTTTTTTTCTCAAAAGTAATGGCAATAATTTTTTAATTGATAGCTCAACATCATCAATAAATTTTTGATTATTTGATATTAATATTGGTTGAGCAAGCTCATCATGCTCTGCCTGAGAAAACAAGTCTAATGCAACCCAATCAGGATTATTGTATTTATCTGCTATGATCACAACTTCTGAAGGTCCTGCAATATTATCTATTCCAACATCTCCATATACATTTTTTTTTGCTAATGATACATAAATATTTCCAGGTCCAACTATTTTATCTACAGCAGGAATATTTTTAGTTCCATATGTTAAAGATGCAATGGCATGAGCTCCTCCCATGCGAAAAATCTTATCAACACCACATAAATCAGCTGCAACAATAGCAAGAGCATGATCTTCAATATTATTTATTGGGCTAGCCATAAAAATTTTTCTTACTCCAGCTACTTTAGCGGGAAGTGTATTCATTAATACTGTTGATGGATAAGAAGCTTTTCCACCCGGAACATAAATACCAACAGAGTTAATTGGGGTTATTTTTTCTCCTAACACAGTATTGTCTTTTGAAAATGACCAACTTGAACTTAGTTGTTTTTTTGAAAAATTAGTAATTCTCTTTACAGCTTTCTTTAAATTATTTATTTGGATTTTTGATACATGTTTGTAAGCTTGCGCTATATCCTTTTTAGAAACTATAATTTCTTTTATATTTTTGATTTTAAAATTATCGAGTTTGGAAATATATGAAACTAAAGATTTATCTCCTTTCTTTTGAATATTTGAGATGATCCTAGAAACTTCATTTTGAGCTTTTGTATTAATAGTATTTTTAATTCTAATTCTATTTAGAAATTTTTTTTCAAAATCCTTTTCTTTTGTATTTAATTTTAAAGTATTAAATCGCATGTCTATGTTCTTTTATCAATTGCTTCCGAAATTTTATTAATTAATAACTCTGTTTCATCCCATCCAATACATGCATCAGTA
Organism: uncultured Gammaproteobacteria bacterium; assembly: GCA_913041905.1. GTDB lineage: Bacteria > Pseudomonadota > Gammaproteobacteria. The sequence continues at coordinate 17,878 of CAJWJQ010000003.1, read as the reverse complement.
ATGCTTTGTCCATAAACAAGATTTTCTTTCTTGTTTACATCTTGTCTTCCTTCAACAATATTACTTTCTAACATAACACCACAAATAGAAGTGTTTCCATTTAAGATTTGATTAACTATATCTTGAATAACTATTCTTTGCTTCTTATAGTCTTTTTGACTGTTTGCATGGCTAGCGTCTACCATAATACTGTTATTTAAAGAATTCTTAACAAGTGTCTTTGAAACATTCTCTACATCTTCAAATTTATAATTAGCATTCTTGCCACCTCTTAAAATTACATGGCAATCAAGATTACCTTTAGTTGAAAATATTGCTGACTTTCCTTCTTTCGTAACAGATAAAAAATTATGTGGTTTACTGGCAGCTTTTATAGCATCAATTGCAATTTGTATACCTCCATCTGTTCCATTTTTAAAACCTACGGGACAAGATAATCCTGATGCTAACTCTCTATGACTTTGACTTTCTGTAGTTCTAGCGCCAATAGCTCCCCAACAAATTAAGTCTGAAATATATTGTGGACTAATTAAATCCAAATATTCGTGTCCTGCCGGCATACCCTTTTCTGCTAAATCCAACAATAAACTACGTGCTATTTTAATTCCTTTATTTATATTAAAACTATTATCTAAGTCAGGGTCATTTATAAGTCCTTTCCAACCAACAACAGTTCTTGGTTTTTCAAAATAAACTCGCATAACAATTAATATATTTTTTGATACTTTATTCTTTATGGACAATAATCTATTTGCATATTCCGTGGCAGCATCAACATCATGAATGGAGCATGGTCCTACCACCATTAATAATCTATTATCTTTTTTATTAATTATATCAATAATCTGCCTTCTAGATTCTACAACCGTCTCTGTAGCTTTCTCAGTCATTGGTATTTCATTAATTATATCAATAGGAGATACTAATTCCTTCATTGAAGAAATTTTTAGATCATCTGTTTTCTTGTTTATAGTCATTTTATATTTAATTTATTTTGTTCAAGAAATGATCAATATGTTGTCTATTTATTTTATATGAAGTTTTATTAACAATTAGCAATGATGTAATTTTCTCAATTAATTGCAACTCTACCAATCCATTGTCTTTGAGTGTTTGGCCCGTTTCTACTAAATCTACAATCACATCTGATAAACCTAATACTGCAGCTAATTCAATAGATCCATATAATTTTAATACTGAACATGGCAAACCTTTATCCTGAAAAAATTTTTTCGTTATCATGGGGTATTTTGTTGCAACTTTCATATTACTTGCTAGTATTTTTCCTTTTTTTCCCGCTATAACAAGCTTGCATGCTGCAATATTTAAATCCTTTAATCTTAAATGACTGTTTGCGCTTGTTTCTAATAAAGTATCTTTTCCTACTATGCCAAGATCAACTTTTCCAGATTCTATATAAACAGGTACGTCACTAGCTCTAACAATCATAATGTCTAAAAATTTTAAATTGGTTTCAATAATTAATTTTCTCGAAGCGTGAGGTGATTCTAAACACTTAATATTAAATTTTTCTAATAACTCAAGTGCCTCTTCAAGTATTCTTCCTTTTGATATAGCTAATAATAATTTTTTCATATATTTTTACATTGGCATTCTTAATATGTCTGCGCCTAATTGTCTCAGCTTTTCTTCTATACAATCATACCCTCTATCGATATGGTATATTCTTTCAACTTCGGTTACTCCTTTGGCAGCAAGGCCTGCTAAAATTAAACTAGCAGATGCTCTCAAATCTGTGGCCATAACTGAGGCTCCTACTAATTCTGTCCTCCCTGTCACTATAGCGCAATTGTTATTCAGTTTAATATCTGCCCCCATTCTAGACATTTCCTGAACGTGCATAAAGCGATTTTCAAAAATATTTTCTTTTATAGTGCTCATTCCGGATGCTATTGAATTTAAAGCTGTTAATTGTGCTTGCATATCAGTTGGAAATAAAGGATAAGGTCCTGTCTCAATATTTACAGACCTCGGTCTATTTCCTTTCATATCTAAAGATATTGTAGATTCAGTTGTGGTAATTTCAGCTCCTGCTTCTTTTAACTTTTCTATAACTATTTCAACATGAGATGGAATTGCATTTTTAATAGTTATTTTCCCTCTGGTAATAGCTGCCGCTACAAGAAAAGTGCCTGCTTCAATTCTATCAGGCAAAGCACTATATGCTATGCCTTTTAATGTATCAACGCCTTCAACTTCAATAACATCTGTACCCGCTCCCTTGATTGATGCTCCCATAAGGTTTAAAAAGTTAGCCAAATCTACAACTTCAGGTTCTTTTGCCGCATTAGATATAACAGTTTTCCCCTTTGCAAGACTTGATGCCATTAATAAATTTTCAGTACCCGTAACCGTGATTTGGGGGAAAGTAATATCCGATCCAATTAGTTGGTTGCAGCTGGCGCTTATATATCCATTGTTTATATCAATTTTTGCACCCATCTTAGCAAGAGCATTAAGATGCATCTCAACTGGCCTAGTTCCAATCGCACAACCTCCAGGCAAAGACACCTTAGCAGAACCAAATTTAGCAAGAAGCGGACCTAAGACCAATATAGATGCTCTCATGGTTTTGACTAAATCATACGGCGCATAAAAATTATCCATTGTGGATGTATCAAGCTCTATATTCATTTCTTCATCCATGGTTATAGTTACTCCCATTTGGTTAAGTAATCTGACAGTAGTGGTAACATCATGAAGATGTGGGACATTTTTTATAGTAACGCAGCCCTCTGATACCATTACAGAGGCGCACAGCATTGGCAAGACAGCATTCTTTGCGCCTGAAACTGATACCTCGCCTTTTATGGGTTTCATACCCTTAATTATTAATTTATCCATATTTGTCTTTTAAATACTTCTTTGATTCGATATTCTAAAATCTTATAGAGAATAATGCCATGAATAAAATTATTTCAAAGTTATATTTCAATCAAATATTAAATAATCCAAAAAAAGTCATAGTATCTTTAATGATAGTGCTAGCTGTAATGTCATTATTTATAACCAACTTTAAACTTGATGCATCAGCAGATTCTCTGATACTCGAAAATGATAAAGACTTAATGTTGTATAGAGATACTGTCGAAAGATATGAAACAAAAGAATTTATAGTTTTAACTTACACGCCTAAAACTGGGTCAGTATTTGATGATAAAAATTTAAGTTTAATAAAAAAATTAAAATCTAAACTACTTAAAATTAATGGGGTAAATTCAATTATATCACTTGTAGATGTTCCTTTGGTTGAGAGCTCTGATATTCCTATCGTTGAATTAGTTAATAATGTACCAAATATATTGTCAAAAGAAGTTGATGTTGAAAAAGCTGAGGAAGAGATTCTTAGCAGTCCTATTTATAAAAATTTAATTATTAGCGAAGATGGGGAAACAACTGCTTTACAAGTCACATTTAAAAATAATAAAGAATTAACAGAGTTAAGTAAGATAAAGACAAGTCTTATTACTAAAGAATTACAAGATGAAATGTCTGAAGAAGAATCAGTGTATCTTGAAAAGGTTAAAAAAGAATATGAACAACTAAAATATATGCATGATGAAAATATGCATAACATGTTAATAAACATCCGATTAATTAAAACTAATTTTGAGAATGATCATGATGTAGAAATTAGAATGGGAGGAATCCCAATGATTGCGGATGATATGATTGGATATGTAAAGAGTGATTTAATTAATTTTGGTGTTGGTGTTTTTATATTTATTGTTACGACCTTAATAATAATTTTTAGAAATTTAAAATGGGTTATCCTTCCTTTGCTAAGTTGCGCTTACGCGGTCATTATTATGATAGGTTTATTAGGATTAATGAATTGGCAGGTTACTGTAATATCTTCTAATTTTATATCCTTAATGTTGATTTTAACTCTTTCAATGAATATACATCTCATAGTGCGCTATAAACAATTGTGTCAACTTTCATCTGTTACTCAATATAAATTAGTTTGTCTTACAACTGAAAAAATGGTGTGGCCTTGTCTTTACACAGCTTTAACAACCATAGTTGCTTTTGCGTCATTAGTTTTTAGCGATATTAAACCTGTGATAGATTTTGGATATATGATGATATTAGGTTTAAGTGTTACTTTTCTCACTTCTTTTTTACTTCTGCCTTGTATTTTATGTTTATTAAAAAAGGAAGTAACACAAAATAACAACGAAAATAAAGAATTTAAATTTACAAAAAGCCTTGCCAACTTTACTATTAATAATGGTCGCTATGTTATTGGTCTTAGTTTATCTCTTTTGCTAATAACGCTTTTTGGTGTTTCACAATTAAGAGTTGAAAATAGTTTTATAAATTATTTTAAGAGTAATACAGAGATCTATAAAGGGATGAAACAAATTGATGACAAATTAGGTGGCACAACTCCTTTAGATATAATAATAAAATTTGAAGAAAAATCAAAATATTTAATTGAGGAAGATGATTTTGGAAATGACCTGCTTGATGATGAAGAGCCATCAGACTCTGAATGGTTTAAAGTAAGGAAGGTAGACAAGATAAAGTTGATACATGACTATTTGGATGGTTTGCCTGAAATTGGAAAAGTACTATCGCTAGTTTCTACTATTCGTGTTGCTGAAAAAATTAATGATGACAATAAGCTTGATAGTTTAGAAATGGCTTTATTATATAAAAGAGCTCCTGATGAAATTAAAGAAATGGCTGTAAACCCGTATGTTTCAATTGAAAACAATGAGGCAAGAATAAGTGTTAGAGTTTTAGATTCAAAAGACGATTTAAGAAGAAATGAGTTAATCAAAAAAATCAATTATGATATAGAGCATCAACTAGGTTTTAAAAAAGAATCATATTTTTTAACTGGTATACTTATATTGTATAACAATATGCTTCAAAGTTTATTTGAGTCACAAATATTATCTTTAGGGTTTGTAATGTTGGGTATAACTATTATGTTTATGATTTTATTTAAATCAGCTTTACTGTCATTTATTGGAATCATTCCAAATTTACTCGCAGCAACTTTTGTATTAGGTTTAATGGGCTTAATTAAATTACCATTAGATATGATGACAATTACAATTGCTGCAATTACAATCGGTATAGCGGTTGACAATAGCATACATTATATATATAGATTTCGTGAAGAATTTTACTTAACCAAAAATTATGAAACAGCATTATATAATTCACATGATAGCATTGGAAGAGCAATATTTTTTACAAGCATTACTATTATATTTGGTTTTTCAATTTTAGTTTTATCTAACTTTATTCCAACTATTATATTTGGTTTACTAATTGGTCTTGCAATGATGATAGCTTTACTTGCAGTATTGACGTTGCTTCCAAAGCTTATCTTAAGCTTTAGACCTTTTTGATTAGAATTTATTTTTTTGCTTTTAATTCGCTGATAAGTGAATCAATACCATCTCTTTCAATGTGGTCTCTAAAATCCGATCTATAGTTCTTTAACAAACTAACTCCGTCAATTATAATATCGAAAACCCTCCATTCCTTGGCATCGTTTAATTTTAGCCTGTAGTTTACCGGCAACTCTCCTTCTGAAAGCAAATAAACAGATTTTACTTTTGCTACATCTGCTCTTTTTCCTGGCTTGTATGGCAAAAATTGCATTTTTTCTCCATCAAATGTAGTCAAAGACTTCATATACGTTCTCACCATTAACCCTTTAAATGCTTCTTGAAATTGTTTCTTCTGATCGCTGCTACTTGACACCCAATTCTTTTTTCCTAGAACAATCTTAGACATTAATAAAATATTTAGTTTAGGTATTACTATTTGATTCATCTTATCTCTAAGAAAAGTATCGTCTTTATCTAATTGTTCTTTATTCTCGTTGATAAACAATGATACTTCTTTAACGCTATCCCTTAAAAAACCATCTGGCGTTGTATCTGTAGAGCCAAATGTTAACAGTGGTATGATTAACAAAAAGCCAATTATGTGTTTAAAAATTTTCATTATTTTATGTTAATATAAATTATATTAAAATTATCCACTAAACAAAATACTATTATGTCAAATACTGGGACAAAATACTCGCTAAATAAGGTAAACGTTATATTTTCGGTTATTATTACCCTAGCATTTTTATTTGCCTCTGCAGATATACGAGCAGAAGAAAATGACCCATTAGAGCCTATAAATAGAGCAATATTTGAATTTAACGAGGTAGTTGATGAAAATATTTTTAAACCTGTTGCTGAAGGTTATAAATATATCACTCCAGATCCAGTTGAAACGGGTGTTTCAAATTTTTTCAGCAATATTGGTGAAATTAGTACAATTGCTAACGATGTATTGCAATTAAAATTTGGTCAAGCAACCCATGATACGGCAAGATTTGCCATAAATAGTACGCTGGGTATTTTTGGTATATTTGATGTAGCAACTCCTATGGGTCTTAAAAAAAATAAAGAGGATTTTGGTCAAACTTTAGGCTTTTGGGGAATACCGAATGGTCCCTATTTAGTTTTACCATTTTTAGGTCCTTCATCTTTTAGGGATGGTCCTAGCCTTCTTGTAGACTATGAGATGTCTCCAGTTGAACAACTTCATCATGAGGAAAGACAGGGTTTGCAAGCAATAGATGCTGTAGATGCACGTGCAAAACTACTTAGAGCGACAAAAATTTTGGATGCTGCTGCTAAAGATAAATATATATTTATAAGAGAGTCGTATCTACAAAGGAGAGAGTCTCTAGTTAGGGATGGTGAAAATGCCGAAGAATTTGAGATAGACGTTCAAGAGGTGGACTATTAAACTTCATATAAGTTTCTTTTATGTCTAGCATTATCTTTTTGCAGTTTTTTCTTGGTATTGTATTAATAGGTTTAGGCGCAAATTTATTGGTCTCTTATACGGGGCGCTTATCAGCCAATCTGAATATTTCTCATTTTATATCAAGCTTTATATTTATAGGTCTAGCTACATCAAGCCCTGAAATATTTATCACAATATTATCAACAATAAAATCTGCATCAAATATTGCTATAGGTAATGCGTTAGGTTCAAATATATCGAATATAGCATTTGTGTTTGCGTTAAGTTTACTGTTTGTAAAAATAAATAAAGATGATGTCAAAAATACCGTTAACCATGAAACTATAATTTTTTTTAAATATCTAGTTTTTTATATAATTCTACTTATTCCTATTCTTTGGGATAGTAAAATAGATTTTTATGAGTCAATGGTTTTGTTAATGTCATTACTATTATTTGTAATATGGTATAAAAAATCTTTAAAGAAAAGAGAAAGGAAAGATGTGTGGACAAATAAAGATAATATTTATTATCTTTTATTTCTATTAACACTTAGTCTTAGCGTACTATTAGCAGGTACTGAATTATTTCTAATGGGTGCTCGTGGCTTTGCAAGCTATATAGGTATATCAAATTATGTATTGGGTTTATCTATAACTGCCATTGGTTCAAGTTTACCTGAATTAGCGGCAAGCATGGAATCAATAAGGAAAAAAAATGTAGACTTTGTGATTGGCAATATTTTAGGATCAAATATATTTAATATTGCAATCGTAATGGGATTAATTGGGTTAATAGAAACTTTGTTAAATACTTCCTCATTAGAACTTTTAACAAGAAAAGATGTCATAAGAGACATCATTATGATATCTACGACAACACTAGCGTTAGTTATTGTTGCTAAAAATTATAATAGCTACTTTGTTAAAAGTATGGGCATAATACTTCTGACCTCTTTTATAATTTATCAAATGAATTTATATGGGTTTAGTATATGAAAAAAATAAATAAAATTCTAATAGCAAAAAAAGTTATAAAATCTGAAGGTAAGTCTCTAATAAGAATTGCAGATAAAATAAATAAAGAATTTATAAAGGCATGTGACTCTATATTATTCTGCAAAGGAAAAGTTGTAACAATAGGGCTGGGTAAATCTGGTCATATAGCTGCTAAAGCAGCTGCCACCCTATCAAGTACCGGAACTCCGTCAATATTTATGCATGCGGCCGATGCACTTCATGGGGATATGGGGGCAATAACTAAAAATGATATAGTAATTTTTTATTCAAATTCAGGAGAAACTAAAGAATTAATGTTTATGCTTCCTCTGTTAAAATTGTTAAAGATTACTATCATCACAATAACAGGCTCTAAATTATCAACCCTATCTAAATCATCAGACATTGTGATAGATTCTGGGGTGAATGTTGAAGCATGTCCTTTAAATCTTACTCCTACATCTAGTGTTATAACTGCTATAGGTATATCTGACGCACTCGCTATAACTTTATTAGAATGCCGGGGATTTACTTCGAAAGATTTTGCAAAATCTCACCCTCAGGGAGAGATAGGTAAAAGGTTGTTAAAAAAATCTGTTGATATAATGTTTAAAACAAAAATGCCAGTTATTGATGAGATGTCAAAACTAACTAAAGCAATCAATGTGATTGGTAAATATAATTATGGAGTTGTAATAGCACTCAATAAAGATAAAAAAGTTACTGGCATATTTACTGATGGGGATTTAAGAAGAACACTAAAAAAATTTGGAGACGTAAGGAGTTTAATTCTTAAAAATGTTATGAGTAAAAATCCAATTACTGTAACAACTGATATTCTTGCTGCAGAAGCACTTAATATTATGGAGGAAAGAGAAATAACATGCTTGATAGTTAAAAATAAAAACAAAACATTATCTGGTCTTTTAACCCTCAATCAAATACTTAAGGCGGGTATAGAATAATGATATATAAGGATTATGTAAATTATATGAATTCAATTGACGAAGAAATTATAAAAAAAGCTAAAAATATAAAATTATTAATTTTAGACGTTGACGGAGTATTAAGTGATGGAGGTATTTATATCTCCGAAGATAATATTGAGTCAAAAAAATTTTATGCTCAAGACGGCCATGGTATGATGTTACTTAAAAATATTGGTATTGAAATAGCTATAATTAGTGGGAGATACTCAAAAGCTGTAGACCATAGGGGAAATGACTTAGGCTGTAAAAGAATTATTCAAAACTCAAAAGATAAACTTAAGGAATTCCATAATACTTTTGCACAAAAATTTAATCTAAAAGATGTATGTTTTGTAGGGGACGATATCGTAGACATACCATTGATGAAAGAAGTTGGGTTAGCTATAACTGTTCCAAATGCCAATTATAATAATTTATCTAGTCATGCTCATTGGGTAACACCAAGAAAAGGTGGGTATGGTGCAGTTAGAGATGTATGTGATCTAATTATTTTAGCAAAAGAATAAAATGTTAAAAAATAATTCCAAAATCAAGCCCATAATAGATAAAATTAAACCCATAATAGATAAAATTAAGCCAATGATAGATAAAAATATCTTATCAATAGTGTTGGTTTTTTTTGTGTTAATTGTTATTGAATATATATTATCCAGCGCACTTGATCATAATGTTTTCGACAAGAATTCTACTGTTTCTAATCATTATTTAAATAATTTTGTCATGACAAAAACAGATAAAAATGGGCAATTATATTGGACTCTTAATGGAGTTAGACTAGAGAAATTTCCTAATAACCCAAGATCTGAAGTTTGGAAACCTGAAATGAGAATACAATCAACAGAAACAGAGTCTTGGACTATTACCGCAGAGCATGCATTAGATCCAGATTCATTCTTCAAATCTATTTATCTAACTGGTAATGTAGTATTTGATAAGTTTGATAATAACAATAATAATGAGGCGCAAATTAAAACATCTACCGCAATAATATATCCAAATAAAGAAATAATAGAAACAGAAAAATTTGCTACAATAGTTACTCCTGATTCGACAACAACGGGAGAAGGGGTAATTGCTGATTTAAAAAATGGCCATATTAAAATTTTATCAAAAGCTAAAAGAATATCTTATACTGATAAAGGAAGTGAACATCTGCAAGGCGAAAAAATGATATATAATCTTGAAAAAAAAACATGGGTTTTATTAATGAAAGAAACCAATGATAAATCAAATATAAAAGAAAGAGTTAAAACGATACTTAAAACCAAAAAAGCCAACTAAAAATATAATGTCAAAATTAATCTGTCAAAACTTATCAAAAAAATATGGTGATAAAGTTGTTGTTGATGCTGTGAACATAACTTTAACAACCAAAAGAGTACTTGGTTTATTAGGGCCAAATGGAGCTGGGAAAACAACAACGTTTTATATGCTTGTTGGTTTAATTAGATGTAATGGCGGTATAATTATGATTGATGATGAAGAAATAACCAATATTCCAATGCACATGAGATCTGATCTAGGAATAAGCTATCTGCCACAAGAAGCATCAATTTTTAGAAACTTAACAGTTCGAGAAAATATAATGGCAATATTAGAAACACGAAAACAAACTAACAACAATGCTAGGGTAAAAAAATTTGATGAATTAGTACAAACACTACAAATTGAAAATATATTAAATAGTGTGGGAGCAAGCCTATCTGGCGGAGAAAGAAGACGTGTTGAAATAGCTAGAGCACTTGCAATAGAACCAAAATTTCTACTATTAGATGAACCTTTTGCGGGAATTGATCCATTGTCAGTTATAGAAATACAAAAAATAATAAAAACATTAATAAGTTCAGATATTGGGGTACTTATTACTGATCATAATGTAAGAGAAACACTTAAAGTATGTAATGAGGCATATATTTTAAGTGATGGAAAACCTATAGCTTTTGGAAAACCATCTTCAATTATTAAAAACAAACTTGTTCAAAATGTATATCTAGGTGATAGTTTTAAATTATGAATATTAAATTCAAACAAAACCTCTCTCTAAATAATAAATTAGCTATGACCCTTCAAATCCAACTAGCAATAAAATTACTACAATTAAATTCATTAGAGCTACAAAAAGAAATAGATGAACAAATACTTACAAACCCATTCCTTGAAAATGAAAATTCTTCCGAGTTAACAGAAATTACATCTGAAGCGCCAACTTTATCTTCTATTTATAATAATGAAGGGAGTGATATTAAAAAACTTGATGCTTTTGAACAACTATCCAGTAAACCACAGTCATTGCGAGATTACCTCATGTGGCAAATAAGATTGTCTTCATTGAATTCAAATGATCAGTTTATTGCATATAATATAATAGACTATATAAATGATGCTGGTTTTTTTACTGAAAATATAGAAGATTTATTCCTCCTATTAAGAAAAAATTTAGAAATAACATTTCAAGAAATATTTGCTGTATTACATAAAATACAACATTTGGATCCAATTGGAATAGGTGCAACTTCTTTAAAAAATTGTTTGTTAATTCAACTTGAGCACTATCATCAAAAAAATCCCTCATATCTAAAAGCTAAAAACATAATTAATAAATTAGAGGATGATATAAGCCCTACTTTATCCAGCTTCCATGAGTTTATTTCAATATTTGAAAGGACAGATGAAAAAAATAGAGATGTTACAGAATTAATAAAATCACTTAATCCTAGGCCTGGAAACATTAGATCTGGCTCATTACAACAAGAGCATATAGTTCCAGACGTAATCATTACAAAAAAAAATGGTAAATGGGTAACTGAGCTTAACCCTGAAATAAATCCAAAAATTAGAATAAATAAAATTTATCAAAACCTAATGAAAGATATATCGAACAAAAAAGATGTAGAGTACGTTAAAACTAATTTGCAAGATGCTAAGTTTTTTCTTAAAGCATTACAAAATAGAAATATAACAATTTTAAAAGTGGCAAAAACAATATTTGGTAAACAAATTAATTTTTTAGGTCAAGGAGAAATTGCAATGGTTCCTCTAGCCTTAAAAGATATAGCTAAAGAAATAAATGTCCATGAATCTACTGTTTCTAGATGCACTAATAATAAATATGTTCAAACTCCTAGAGGAGTATTTGAAATGAAATATTTCTTTTCTTCGGAATTAAAAACTGATTTTGGGCAAATGATTTCATCAACAACAATTAAATCTATGTTAAAGAAAATAATATCTAATGAAGATACAAAAGACCCGCTAAGTGATTTACAAATAGCAAATAATTTATCAAATAATGGAATAAAAGTAGCTAGAAGAACAGTTGCTAAATACAGAGAAACATTATCTATTCCTTCATCGAAAGATAGAAGGAAAAAATAATAATGGATATAACCAAATTTATTAATGAAAACTCTATTTTTATAGATTTTGAATCTAAAAGTAAAAAAAATGTTTTAGAAAATATAAGTCATGAAATGTCCAATGGAAATATTAAAGAAAAAGATTTAATTTTTGAAAAATTATATGAAAGAGAAAAACTGGGAACTACAGCATTTGGGAATGGTATTGCAATACCACATGCTAGAATACCTGATTTAAAAGAACCAAAAGTAATTATTATTAAACTTTTAGATGCTATAAACTTTGAAGCTATAGATGGAGAAAAAGTTGATTTAATTATTTCTTTAATAGTGCCAGATAAAAAAAATGATCTTCATGTTAAATTATTGGCTAAAATTGCAGAGCTTCTTGAAAATAAAACATTTAGGCTTAGAATTAGAGAAGCAGCAAATGTAAAAGATATATTATCGATTGTGAAAAATTTTAAGTAATAGATTTATTTGTGGAAGAAAGTGATAACAATATAGTATTATTATCTGGTTTATCCGGATCTGGGAAAAGTGTTGCTATTAAAGCACTAGAAGATTTAGGTTTTTTCTGTATTGATAATTTGTCTCCTATTATGATAATTGATTTAATATCTTCAATATGTAAATCAAAAGAAAGTATTTATAATAAAATTGCAATCAGCATAGATATTAGATCTATAAAAATGGATAAAAATCCGAAATACTCAATTGAAAAATTGTATGAAAGTCTAAAAAAAATAAAAATAAGAAATTCTACAATATTCTTACATTCTTCATCAAAAACTCTTATATCAAGATTCAATGCTACAAGAAGATTGCATCCTCTTTCAAATAATAAACTAGACTTACAATCTGCTTTAGATAAAGAAGCTGAAATTATGCAAGACTTAAAAGAAAATTCAAGTTTAATAATAGATACTGATAACCTATTGCCTAATGAATTAAAAAAAGAAATAGTTAATAGCATTAAATTTATTAAAAATAAAAACGATATACTAATTCAATTGCAGTCTTTTGGATATAAAAATAATATCCCTCATAATAGTGACTTTGTATTTGATGTAAGATGTTTAAAAAATCCTTTTTGGCAAAAAAAATTAAGGATATTATCTGGTAAAAATATGGATGTTATAAAATTTATAGAATCTGATGAATCTGCTATAACGATGGAAAAAAGTATAATCTCATTTTTAAGTAAATGGATTCCAGAATTTATTAAAAATGATAGACACTATATGACTATATCTATAGGTTGTACGGGAGGGCAGCATAGGTCAGTTTATATGGTTGAAAAGGTATATAGACAACTTATGCAAAAGTATAATAATATCCTAATAAAACATAGAGATATTAAATGAACGTAGGATTACTACTTTTAACTCATAATGACATAGGTTCTCAGTTATTACTTGCTGCAAAATCCACCTATGGTTCTGTGCCAATGAGGACAGAGTTATTGTCAATTGATCATTATGATAAGCCAATAGATATAAGTAATTTAGCAAAACAATATGTAAAGGTATTGAACAAAGGAAAAGGTGTTTTAATTTTAACAGATATGTTTGGTTCAACGCCTAGCAATATTGCTAAGGATTTTTGTAATGACAAAAATGTAAATGTTGTATCTGGGATAAATTTATCAATGTTATTGCATATCTTTAATTATCCTAGCTTACCTCTAAAAAAGCTTACCGAAAAAGCTATAGAAGGTGGCAAGGATGGTGTAATGAAAATAGATTATGAAAGAAAAAAAAATAATTATAAAAAATAAACTTGGGTTGCATGCTCGCGCAGCTGCAAAAATTGTGACTCTAACTAATAAATATAACTCTAAAATAAAAATAGTTAATGGAGCTAAAATTGCTGATGCAAAAAGTATTATGAAAATTCTTATGTTAGCAGCTCCAAAAGGAACAGAAATACTAATTTCAGCATCTGGTAAAGATGAGAGTTTAGCTATAAAAAACTTAGAAAAATTATTTAATGAGAAATTTGATGAAGAATAATTCTCCAATAATTATACGAGGGCTACCTGTATCAAAAGGGATAGCTATAGGTCAATGTCGCGTACTAGAGCATGGTCAAAACATTATCAAAAAACAACAAATTGAAAAAAAAGATATACCTAAAGAACTTAGAAGGCTAGAAAAAGCATTGAAAACTACCTTGGCAGATTTAAAAAAAATTAAACTAAATATTAGCCCTTCTATAAAAAAAAATATAGGTCTATTCCTTGATACTCATATTCTTTTAATTAAGGATGATGAATTTATTTTAAATATCAAAGGTAAAATATCATCCAAATTATATTCATCCGAATGGTCGCTATATGATGAATATTTATCAATAAAATCTTCATTTGATGACATGGAAGATGATTATATTAAACAAAGAATAGAAGATGTAAGTCATGTCGTAAAAATGATTTTGAAAAATCTACATAATAAAAAGGATGAGTCAAAACAAGCATTTTCAAATATGCATAATTATATCGTTGTTACTGATGATTTAAGTCCTGCAGATGTTTTATTGGCGCATGAATCTAAGTGCATAGGATTAATATCAGAATTTGGTGGAAGATCGTCTCATAGTTCAATTCTAACAAGAAGTCTAGAACTTCCATCTATTGTTAGTGTAAAACATGCGTTATCTTTATTTAAAAATGATGATTTATTAATTGTAGATGGCAATGAGGGATTAATTATTATAAACCCTGACAAACAATGTAAAAATCACTATGTACAATTACAAGCAAAATTTATTCAAAATAAAAAAATATTATCTAATGTTCTAAAAAAGGAAAATATGACTCTTGATAAAGAAAAAATAGAAATAATGGCTAATCTAGAATTACCTCAAGAATTAAAAATTATTAGTAAAAAAAATATTGATGGCATTGGTCTATTTAGGACAGAATATTTATACACTGATAGAAAAGATTTCCCATCAGAGTCGGAACAATATTCTGCATATAAAAAAATTGTTGAAAAAATGGATGGAAAACCAGTAATCTTTAGGACATTAGATATTGGTTCTGATAAAGAAATACCAGAAAATATTAAAACTGGTGCAATTGCAAGAAACCCAGCTTTAGGATTAAGAGGCATAAGGTATAGCCTTAATAATAAATCAATTTTTATAAATCAAATAAAAGCTATTCTTAGATCTGGTGTTTTTGGCAATGTAAAAATAATGTTACCAATGATTACAACTTTTTCAGAGGTAAAAAAATCTTTTGATGTAATAAATAAAGCAAAAAACGAACTTTTAGAAAAAAAAATTAAGTTTAACAAAAATGTTGAAATTGGAATTATGGTAGAAGTTCCATCGTGTGCTATTTTGGCAAATAAATTTGCAAGTCACGTAGATTTTTTTTCTATAGGAACCAATGATTTAGTGCAGTATACCTTGGCAATAGATAGGGTAGATGATGAAGTTAATTACCTATATAACCCATTAAACTCAGCCGTATTAAACCTTATTAAAACTGTGATAGATGCAGGTATAAAAAACAATATACCTGTAGCATTATGTGGAGAAATGGCTGGTGATATAAATTATACTAAGCTTTTATTAGGACTAGGTCTTAAATCATTTAGCATGCATCCAAGCGCTATACCAGAAATAAAAAATATAATTATTAATTCAAACTTACCAGATCTTAAAATAGCTGTAAAAAAAATTATTGATAATGATGATACTAATGAAAAGATACGGTTAGTACAAAGGCTAAATAATACTCATTAAGGTAATTATTCTGATTCGTTTAGCAAAAATTCAATTAATGCCTGGCTCGTAAATAACCTATTCTGAGCTTGTTGCCATACTCGGCTTCTTTTCCCATCTATAACGTCTGATTCTACTTCTTCTCCACGATATGCTGGCAAACAGTGCATAAATATAGCATCATGTTTAGCTTTATCAAAAAGGTGTTGGTTTATTTGAAATCCTCTAAATAATTGTTTTCTTTTTTCAACATCACTTTCATCGCCCATACTTGTCCAAACATCTGTTGTAACTAAATCACAATCTTCCACAGCTTTACCTGGCAAATCACATAATTCAACATTATCTGGCGCAAGTGATAATGTTTTTTTATCTGGCTCACATCCTGATGGTGTAGATATCTTTAATTGAAAGTTTAATAATTTTGCTGCATTAATATATGAATTACACATATTGCATCCATCCCCTACCCATGCAATTTTTTTATCTTCAAAAGTTCCTTTTTCTTCATAAAAAGTTTGCATGTCTGCTAAAAGTTGACATGGATGAAATTTTTCTGTTAATCCATTAACTACTGGGACAGATGAATGCTTTGCTAATTCAACTACCTCATTATGGTTATGAGTTCTAATTAATATAATATCTACCATACCCGATAAAACTTTTCCGGTATCGCTAATAATCTCTCCACGGCTCATCTGTGTTGTATCAGACGATAGAAAAATTGCATGACCACCCATTTTGCTCATTGCTGTTTCAAATGCAACTCTTGTTCTAGTAGAATTTTTTTTAAATATCATGGCCATGGTTTTATTATTAAATATATTGTTAGTAACATTATTTTTTGAGTCATTTTTAATGGTTATTGCTCTTTCAATTATTCTCAAAAACTCTTTTCTATTTATATCTAACAAGGATTTAAAATGTCTTACTATTTTCATAACTTAATCTATAATTTTATTTAATATTGAAATTATATCATCTATCTGAGTTCTATTTATTATTAAAGGCGGCAGCATTCTGATTATATTATCTTGTGTTACATTTATAATTAGTCCAGACTTGAGAGCAGTTTCTGCTAGATTTACACATTCGTTAACCAATTCTATGCCTATCATTAAACCTTTACTTCTAATACCCTTAACAGTTTTTTTGCTAGCTATTTTTTCTTTTAATTCTTTTTGAAAATAATCACCCATTTCTTTGGCATTATCATTAATAGATAGTGTTTGCATAATATCTACTACTTTTAATCCAACAGTTGTGGATAAAAAATTTCCGCCAAACGTAGATCCATGAGTTCCTGGGGTTAAAATATCAGAGGCAATATTTTTAGCCAAACATGCTCCAATTGGCACTCCATTACCTAAAGCTTTTGCAACCATAATAACATCAGGTGTAATTTCATCATGTTGAAAAGCAAACCATTTTCCGGTTCTACAAAAACCTGACTGTACTTCATCAACCATTAGAAATAATTTATTACTATTACATATTCTTTTTAAATTTTTCAGGTATCCCTTATCAGGAATAATTACTCCACCTTCTCCCTGAATTGGCTCAAGTAAAATAGCAACTATATCATTATGCTCTAAAACTAGTTTTTCTATATATTCAACATTGTTATATGGAGCTCTTATAAATCCATCTAATAAAGGGGTGAATCCTTTGTGTGCTTTTGTTCCATCAGTTGCTGATAAAGCTGCCATTGTTCTACCATGAAAGCTGTTTTCCATAACAATAATTTTAGGATTTTTTATATTTTTATCATTTCCATATTTCTTTGCAATTTTAATAGAGGTTTCAACAGCTTCTGCTCCAGAATTACAAAAGAAGGCTTTGTCCATACCTGATAATAAACATAGTTTTTCAGCAAGTTCTTCTTGAGGCTTTATGTTAAAAGCATTTGAACTATGTATTAAAGTTTCAGATTGAGTTTTAATAATATTAGATATTTCTGGATTAGAATGTCCAAGACTAGTTACGGCAAGTCCACATAATGCAT
>CAJWJQ010000002.1:0-48404 GCA_913041905.1 uncultured Gammaproteobacteria bacterium | reverse complement strand
CAGCTTCCCAAGCTTTTAAAGAAGGTGCTAAAAAAGCAAAACCTGTAATATTAGAGCCCGTAATGTCTGTTGAAGCTGTTACACCAAAAGATTACCTTGGAGATGTTACAGGAGATTTAAACAGAAGGCGTGGTATAGTTTTAGGGATGGAAGATACTGTTGCAGGAAATGTCGTGAAAGCAGAAGTGCCTTTATCTGAAATGTTTGGTTATTCAACAACATTAAGATCAATGTCACAAGGAAGAGCTACTTATACAATGGAATTTACTAAATATGCGGAACTACCAAACAATGTAGCAGAAGCATTAATTCAACAGGCGTCATAAAAATGGTAGAAAAGAAAGTTTCAAAAACTACAAAGAAAAAAACAACCGCAACTAAAAAGAAAGTAGCCGCTGCTCCAAAAAAAGTTTCAAAAACTACAAAGAAAAAAACAACTACAAGTAAAAAGAAAGTAGCCGCTGCTCCAAAAAAAGTTTCAAAAACTACAAAAAAGAAAACAGCTTCTAAAGTTATTGAAAAAAAAGAGCCAAAAATAGTTGAAACGAAAACTAATGTATCAATTAAAAAAACTACACCTACAAAACCTAAGGCACAAACAATAAGAATTAGATTAAAAACTTTTGACCATAAATTAATAGATATTTCTGCAAAAGAAATTGTTGAAACAGCAAAAAGAACTGGTGCTAGGGTTTTAGGACCAATACCTTTACCTACTAGAAAAGAGAGATTTACCATATTAATATCTCCTCATGTAGACAAAGATGCTAGAGACCAGTATGAAATAAGAACCCATAAAAGGTTAATGGATATAGTAGAGCCTACAGATAAAACTGTTGACGCTTTAATGAAGCTTGATTTAGCTGCAGGCGTTGATGTTCAAATTGAACTAAATTAGCTTTTTTCTTTAAAAATCATACATAAAACCCTTAATTTATGTTAAGATTCAGCACATTTTGCATAAAACTTTAAGAAAATATTAACTTTATCATTTTGAGGATAAAAAAATGAGTTTAGGAATGGTTGGCCAAAAGGCTGGAATGACAAGGGTTTTCGATAGTTCTGGCGTATCAGTGCCGGTCACAGCTATTAATGTGTCTCCAAATACTATAACTCAAATAAAAACACTCGAAAAAGATGGATATCAAGCAATCCAAGTCTCTTTTGGTCAAAAAAAAGAGTCAAGAACCAATAAAGCTGTTTTAGGGCATTATAAAAAAGCATCTATAACTCCTGGAAAAGTATTAACTGAATTTAGATTAAATGATAAAGAAATTGAAGGCTTAGAAATTGGCAAATCAATTAATTTAAGCTTATTTAAAGAAGGTGAGCACGTTGATATTACTGGAACAACAATTGGAAAGGGTTTTCAAGGCGGTGTAAAGAGGCATCATTTTACAATGCAAGATGCGACTCACGGTAATTCATTATCTCACCGAGCTTTAGGATCAACTGGGCAATGTCAGGATCCAGGACGTGTATTCAAAGGTAAAAAAATGGCTGGTCAATTAGGAAATGTAAAAAACACAATACAAAATTTAGTTATAGTAAAAATATTTACAGAAGATAATATTATATTAGTAAAAGGCTCAATACCTGGACATGATGGATCAAATGTAATTATCAAACACACTCAGAAAAAATATACCTTAAAAGAGATTCTAACAAAAGATGGAGAACTTCAAGAAGAAGCAAAAGAAGTTAAAAAATCAGCTAAAAAAGAAGCTAAAGAAGAAACGAAAGAAGGTAAAGAAGAAGTAAAAGAGTCCTCCGAAACAAAACAAGCCACAGAAAAAAATTTGCCTGATCCAGAAAATAAAGATAAAGAGTAAGACATGGCAGAAGTAAACTTAAAAAAAATATTTAATAAAAAATTTAATGAATCATTGGTTCATCAAGTTACTACTGATTATTTATCTAATCATAGGGCTGGAACTAAAGCACAAAAAAATAGATCAGCGGTTAGCGGAGGCGGAGCAAAGCCTAGACCACAAAAAGGTTCTGGTAGAGCAAGAGCAGGTACTATAAGAAGCCCTATATGGAAAGGAGGAGGGGTTACCTTTGCAGCATCACCAAAAAAATATAATAAAAAAATCAATAAAAAAATGTATAAAAACGCCCTTAATTGTATTTTATCAGAACTAGTTCGTCAGAAGAGGTTAGTTTGTATTAATGATTTTAATGTTACAAAACCAAAAACAAAAGACTTCTTAGATAAAATATCAAAGCTTAAAATTACAAATTCATTGTTAATAATAGATGAGAAAAAAATTAATGTTTTCTTAGCAGGAAGGAATTTAAAAAATATCGAGGTTGTTAGCCCGCTTGGCATGAACCCTTATAATTTGATGAGATATGATAATGTAATAATTGATTCAAAAATAATAGATAAAATAGAAGGCATTACATCATGAACGAAGAAAGGTTAATGAGTATTATACTTGCCCCAAGAGTATCAGAGAAGGCTGCAACTAAAGCCGACAACGAGAACCAACATGTTTTTTCTGTTGTCAAAGATGCTAAAAAATTAGAAGTTAAAAAAGCTGTAGAAATGATGTTTTCAGTTGAAGTAGATAACGTAAGGCTTCTAAATGTAAATGGAAAGCTTAAAAGACAAGGAAGAACGTATGGCAAAACAAAAGACTGGAAAAAAGCATACGTTAGACTTAAAGAAGGTTTTGATATTAGTTATGGTGAAGCAGAGGCTAAATCATGAGTTTAATTAAATCAAAACCAACATCACCAGGCAGAAGGTTTAGAGTTAAAATCCAGAACCATGACTTACATAAAGGCAAGCCTTGTACTTCATTGGTTGTTAAATCAAAGAAATCTGGCGGAAGAAATAATCAGGGGAGAATAACCACTAGACATATAGGTGGTGGGCATAAAAGAAAATATCGTTTAATAGATTTTAAAAGAGATAAGGATAATATATCTGCAAAAGTCGAAAGATTAGAATATGATCCTAATAGAAATGCAAACATTGCTTTATTGCTATATATTGACGGCGAACGCAGATATATAATTTCTCCAAAAAACTTAAAAAAAGGGGACTCAGTAATGTCAGGTAAAGACTCCTCAATTTCAGTTGGAAATGCTTTACCTCTAAAAAATATACCAGTGGGAACACAAGTGCATTGTATAGAAATGAAACCTGGAAAAGGTGCGCAGATTGCAAGAAGTGCAGGAACAGTTGCACAAATTGCAGCACTAGAGGGTGACTATGTAACTTTAAAACTAAAATCTGGAGAGATGAGGAAGATTCATTCAAATTGTAAAGCAACAATTGGTGAAGTTGGCAATAGCGAATATAATTTACAATCTTATGGTAAAGCAGGAGCAAAAAGGTGGTTAGGAGTAAGACCAACAGTAAGAGGTGTTGCAATGAATCCAATTGACCATCCACATGGCGGTGGAGAAGGTAAAACTTCTGGTGGAAGAGACCCTGTGTCACCATGGGGAACTCCTACCAAAGGGTACAAGACACGTTCTAATAAAAGAACAGATGGAATGATAGTTAGACGAAGAGTAAATAAGAGGAAAAGGAAATAAACTTATGGCTAGATCGCTTAAAAAAGGACCATTTATTGATTATCATCTTCAATCTAAAATAGATAAAGCAGTTGGAGGTAATGACAAAAAACCCATAAAAACATGGTCAAGAAGATCTGTTATTTCGCCTGACATGGTCGGACTAACAATAAGCGTTCATAATGGCAAACAACATATCCCAGTTTATGTTAGCGAAAATATGGTTGGCCATAAATTAGGAGAATTTTCTCCGACCAGAATTTTTAAAGGTCACTCAGGTGATAGAAAAGCAAAGGTAAAAGAAAAGTAAAGGTAAAGCAGAATAATGGATACACAAGCAATATTAAAATACCAAAGGATATCAGCACAAAAATGTCGTCTAGTAGCTGATGCTGTGAGAGGTTTAAGGGTTGATAAAGCTCTAGAGTTTTTAAATTTTAATAATAAAAAAGCCTCTAAAATGATTCTTAAAGTCTTAGAGTCAGCAGTAGCTAATGCAGAAAATAATAATTCTTTAGATATTGACGATTTAATTATAAAAAATATTCTTGTAGATGAAGGACCTACGGCAAAAAGACATATGCCTAGAGCGAGAGGAAGGGTTAATCAAATTTTAAAAAGAAGCAGCCACATAACCGTGATTGTATCTGATGGGAAAGAGGCGTAATTATGGGACAAAAAGTTCACCCAACTGGTATTAGATTAGGTATTTCAACTGACTGGAATTCTAAATGGTATGCAAATTCAAAAGAATTTTCTAAATTTTTGATGGAAGACATAAAAATAAGAGACTATTTAAAGGGAAAATTAAAGCATGCTTCAGTAAGTAAAATTTTAATTGAACGCCCTACAAAAGAAGTTGTAATTACAGTTTTCTCTTCAAGACCAGGAATTGTTATAGGGAAAAAAGGCGAAGATATTGAGAAATATAGAGAAAAAATATCTTCCATCTTAGGTACGCCAAAAGACCAAGTAAAACTAAATGTAAAAGAAATTAGAAAGCCTGAACTAGATGCGCAATTAGTATCAGAAGGCATCGCCCAGCAATTAGAAAGAAGAATTATGTATAGGAGAGCTATGAAAAGAGCGGTTACTAACACCATGAGACTAGGAGCATTAGGTATTAAAGTAAATGTTGGAGGTAGACTTAATGGAGCAGAAATTGCTAGAAGCGAATGGTATAGAGAAGGTAGAGTGCCTCTGCATACTTTAAAAGCAAACATTGACTATGGTTTTTCAGAGGCGTTAACAACATATGGGATTATAGGTATTAAGGTTTGGATTTTTCATGAAGATGAAAAGCAAGATAATGAAAAAGAACAAACCAAGGGCAAGCACAATAAAAATAATAATGGTGAAAAATAATGTTGCAACCAAAAAAAACAAAATTTAGAAAACAGCAAAAAGGCAAGCTTAGAGGTTTTGCAACCTCAGGTGCTAAAGTAAGTTTTGGAGAATTTGGGTTGAAAGCTATGACTAGAGGAAGAATAACTGCGAGACAAATTGAAGCAGCAAGAAGAGCTATGACAAGACATATTAAGCGTGGAGGCAAAGTTTGGATAAGAATTTTTCCTGATGTGCCAATAACAAAAAAACCAGTAGAAGTAAGAATGGGTAAAGGAAAAGGTAATGTTGAATATTGGGTTGCAAAAGTACAGCCCGGTAAAGTTTTATATGAAATGGAAGGAGTTACCGAAGATATAGCGCGAGAGGCATTTAGATTGGCAGCTGCAAAATTACCTGTAATAACAACATTTGTAAATAGAGCGATAATGTAATGAAGTTTGAAGATTATAAGAAAAAGACTAACCAGGAACTTTCAGAGGAATTAAAAAAATTAATGAAAGAAAAGTTTGATTTACGCATGCAAAGAGGTTCTGGATTAAATCCAAAACCACATTTATTTTCTGTAAATAAAAAAAATATAGCCAGAGTCAAAACAGTTTTAAGTGAGAACAAAAAAAATGGAAAATAAAAAAACTAAAACTTTATTAGCAAGAGTTATTAGCAATAAAATGGATAAGTCTGCCACGGTGGTTGTTGAGAGACAGATAAAACATCCTGTTAATGGAAAATATATCAAAAGAACAAGCAAATTCCATATACATGATGAAAATAACGAGTGTCAGATTGGTCAACAAGTTCTTATAAAACAATCTAAGCCAATTTCAAAAACAAAATCATGGTTATTGGTTAAGGAATAAGCAGGTTAGAAATATTATGATACAAATGCAAACAACTTTACAATCAGCAGACAATAGCGGCGCTAAGAAATTAATGTGTATTAAGGTCTTGGGAGGATCTCATAGACAGTTTGCAACAATTGGGGATGTTGTAAAAGTTGCAGTAAAAGATGCAATCCCAAAAAGTAAAGTTAAGAAAGGAGAAGTTTACAATGCTGTAATTGTTAGAACAAAAAAAGGTATTAGAAGATCTGATGGTTCTGCAATAAGGTTTGATAGCAACGCTGTTGTTTTACTTGATAATAAGTTAGAGCCGCTAGGAACTAGAATTTTTGGCCCTGTTACGCGCGAACTAAGAGCGCTAACATTTATGAAAATAATATCCTTGGCTCCTGAGGTTCTATAGGTAGATTTTATTATGAATAAATTAAAAAAAGGTGATTCAGTGATTGTTATATCTGGGAAAGACAAAGGAAAGAAGGGAGAAATAATAAAAGTTATTGAGCCTGATAAATTGTTAGTAACTAATATAAATCTAGCAAAAAAACATGTAAAACCAAATCCTAATAAAGAGGAAACAGGAGGCATTATTGAAAGAGAGATGCCCCTGCATATTTCAAATGTTATGATGCTTAATCCTATTACAAAAAAAAGAGATAAAATTGGTTTTAAAAAACTTGAAGATGGTAAAAAGGTAAGAATTTATAAATCTAATAAAGAGGTAATAGATATTTAAAGTGAACACATATCAAGAATATTATAAAGAAAATATAGTACCTTCTTTAATGGAGCAATTTAAGTTGAAATCTCCCATGGAAGTACCAAGGCTTATGAAAATAACATTAAATATGGGACTCGGTTCTGCTGTTAGTGATAAAAAAATATTAGAGTCTGCGCAACAAGAGTTAACTCAAATCAGTGGTCAAAAAGCAGTTCTAACATACGCAAAAAAATCTATTGCTAATTTTAAATTAAGAGAAGGCATGCCTATAGGGTGCAAGGTGACCCTTAGAAAAGAAAAAATGTATGACTTTTTTGAGAAACTTATAAAAATATCATTGCCCAGAACCAGAGATTTCAGAGGTTTAAGCACAAGTTCTTTTGATGGAAGAGGAAATTATACACTAGGAATAAAAGAGCATATTATATTCCCTGAAATTAATTTTGATAGGATAGATAAAATTAAAGGATTAGATATCTGTATCATAACAAGTGCAAAAAATAATCAGGAGGCAATGGAACTTTTCAAACAGTTTAACTTTCCATTTAAATAATATGGCTAAATCATCTATAATTCAAAGAGAAAAAAAGAGAGCAGTGTTGGTGTTGAAGCATTCACACAAGAGAAAGTCTTTAAAAGAAAAATTAAAAACCTCAGGTATATCTACAGAGGAAGCTGCTGTACTTAGAAAAAAACTACAGAAACTACCATTAAACTCATCTCCAACTAGGCAAAGAAATAGATGTGCATTAACTGGAAGACCTAGAGGAGTTTATAGAAAATTTACATTAGGCAGATCTAAACTTAGAAAGGCCGCTATGCGTGGGGATATACCCGGTTTAACAAAAGCGAGTTGGTAAAATTATGAGCATGAGTGATACAATAGCAGATTTACTTACAAGAATAAGAAATGCGCAAACATCATCCAAAGTTGATGTAAGTATTCCGTATTCCAAGATGAAATTTTCAATATGCAATGTATTGAAAGACGAAGGATATATTGAATCATCTGAAATAGGTGGCGATACAAAAAAGAATATAAAAGTTCGCTTAAAATATTATGAAGGAAAACCTGTTATTGAAGAAATTAAAAGAATTAGTAGACCAGGACTCAGAATATTTAAACAAGCTAATCAAATACCTGTTGTTAATAATGGTCTTGGTATTTGTATTGTGTCTACATCTCATGGGGTAATGACTGATAAACAGGCGCGTGAAAAAAATTGCGGAGGAGAGATAATTTGTTTTGTCTCATAGAAAATATGTCTAAAGTTGCAAGAAAACCAGTAGTAGTACCAGAAAATATAAAATTTAGTATTAATCTAAATGAAGTACAGGTTGAGGGTCCATTAGGAAAATTATCTTTTATTAAAAATGACAAGATAACTATAACTGAAAAAGATGGAGAGCTTAGCGTCAACACTAAAGACGAAAGCTTCAAACCATTGTCTGGAACAACTAGAGCTCTTTTATATAATATGATTCATGGAGTATCAAAAGGATGGATAAAAAAATTAAAACTTGTGGGCGTGGGATATAGAGCTAAAACCCAGGGTAAATCACTTGAATTAGTTGTTGGTTACTCACACCCTGTAAATTATCCCATACCTGATGATTTAAAAATTGAGACACCCTCTCAAACAGAAATTGTAATATCTGGGGCAGATAGACAAAAAGTAGGACAAGCTGCGGCAGAAATAAGATCAATTAGATCTCCAGAGCCTTACAAAGGAAAAGGAATTAGATATGAAGATGAACATATTGTTAAAAAAGAGGCTAAGAAAAAATGATTCGTATAAACCAAAATAAGAAAAATTCACGTTTACGAAGAGCTTGTAAAACTAGAAAAAGAATTGGGCAATCAGGAGCACACAGATTAAGTGTTTACAGGTCTATTAAGCATATGTATGTACAATTACTTACATCAAATGGTGATAAGGTTCTAACGACAGTGTCAACTAATCAAAAAAATATTAGGAAAAAAGTTAAATCTAATAATATTGAAACATCTAAAATAATAGGAAAAATTATTGCAGAGTTTGTGAAAAAAGAAAAAATTGAAAAAGTAGCATTTGATAGATCTGGTTACAAATATCATGGAAAAATAAAAGCGTTAGCTGAGTCAATTCGAGAAAATGGAGTAAAAATATAATGGCGTTTGATGAAAAAAAATCTGATTATATAGAAAAATTGGTAGCCGTCAATAGAACAGCTAAAGTTGTTAAAGGTGGAAGACAATTTGGGTTTACTGCTTTAACTGTAGTGGGTGATGGACACGGTAGAGTTGGATATGGATATGGGAAGGCCAAAGAGGTACCTGTAGCTATACAAAAAGCTATGGAAAAAGCCAAAAAAAGTATGATAACAGTAGCTTTAAAAAAAGGGACTCTCTATCATTCTATTACTCATTCCTATGGATCAGCAAAAGTTTATATGCAACCCGCTGGAGAAGGTACTGGCGTGATAGCTGGCGGCGCTATGAGAGCTGTATTTGAAGCAACAGGCATACATAATGTTCTTGCAAAGAGCATTGGGTCAACAAACCCAATTAATGTTGTAAAAGCAACAGTAAAAGGTTTAGAGGCAATGTATTATCCAGCATATATAGCCGCAAAAAGAGGCAAAAAAACTAGTGAGTTGTAATTATGGTTAAAAAAGAATTAAAAAAAATAAATGTAAAACAAACCAGAAGTCTCATAGGTTGTACAAAAAAACAAATATCTTGTATCAAAGGATTAGGTTTAAGAAAGATAAATCATACAGTAACTATTAAAGATACCCCAGAGAATAGAGGAATGATAAAAGTAGTTAATCATATGGTGGAGATAAATATTTAGGTGTTGATATGACTAGCTTATTAAATAAATTAAAACCAAATATTGATAGTAAAAATAAAAAGAAAAGAGTTGGCAGAGGAATTGCTTCTGGCACTGGGAAAACCTGTGGACGTGGTCACAAAGGACAAAAATCTAGAACAGGAGGCAAGATTCAAGTTGGTTTCGAAGGCGGACAAATGCCATTACAAAGAAGATTGCCAAAAGTAGGATTTTCCTCTAGAACAAACCTTCTGTCTATGGATATTAAATATGACAGATTGTCGGTTATAAAAGAAAAAGAAATAACTATTGATATATTAAAAAAATACAAACTTATTAAATCTAAAATAAAAAAAGTAAAAGTGATTGGACCTTGCACGATAAAAGACAAGAAAACCCTTAAAGATATCTCTTGCACAAAATCTGTATCGGAGTTTATAAGTAAATAGAATTATGGCTAAATCAAAATCAAATATGACTGGAGGATTAGGAGGTTTAACTAAATCAAATGAGTTAAGACAGAGGGTATTTTTTGTTATTTTTGCTTTAATTATATTTAGATTAGGTAGTTTTATAACTTTACCTGGAATAGACCCTTCTGTAATGAAATTTTTATTTGAACAACAACGAGGCAGCATACTTGATATGTTTAATATGTTCTCGGGTGGATCTTTATCAAGAATGTCTATTTTTGCATTAGGAGTTATGCCATATATATCAGCATCTATAATTATTCAAATGATGACTCATGTATATGCGCCATTAATACAGCTTAGGAAGGAAGGAGAAAGAGGAAGAAAAAAAATAACTAAATACACAAGGTATTTCACTGTTTTATTAGCAGTTCTACAGTCAACTGGAGTAGCGAATGCGCTTCAAAATCAAAACACATCAAGCACAACACTGGTTCTTGATCCAGGTATAAATTTTTTGTTTATAGCAATTATAACATTGGTTACAGGAACAATGTTTTTGGTATGGCTTGGTGAGCAAATAACAGAGAGAGGAATAGGTAATGGTATTTCAATACTGATTTTTGCGGGTATAGCTGCAGGGTTACCTTCTGCTATAGGAAACACAATAGACCTTGCTAGAAATGGCGAGCTGCAAAATTTTACTGTAATTTTAATATTCTTATTGGTTCTTGTTATAACAGCATTTGTCATTTTTATAGAAAGAGGGCAAAGAAAAATTCCAATCAATTATGCTAGAAAAATGCAAGGTAGAAAAATGTATGCAGCACAAAGCACTCATCTTCCATTAAAAATAAACATGGCAGGTGTAATACCTCCTATTTTTGCATCAGCTATAATTTTATTTCCCGCAACTATAGCAAGTTGGAGCGGAACAGGTTCGGATGGTGGCATCGTTCAAAATATTGCGTTATCACTTACTCCGGGACAACCTTTATATATATTATTATATTCTTTAACAATTATTTTCTTTTGTTATTTTTATACTGCACTTGTTTTTAATTCTAATGAAACAGCAGATAACTTAAAAAAATCAGGAGCATTTATTCCTGGAATTAGACCAGGAGATCAGACAGCAAAATATATAGATGATATAACAACAAAATTAACAACTATCGGAGCTATATATATTACCTCTGTTTGCCTATTACCAGAATTTTTAATCTTATATTTTAATGTACCATTTTATTTTGGAGGAACGTCTTTATTAATTGTTGTGATAGTTGTTATGGATTTAATGGCACAAATTCAGTCCCACCTTTTATCTCATCAATATGAGGGAATGATGAAAAAGGCTAATCTTAAAGGAATTGGCGGAGGATTAAGATAATTATGAAAGTTCGCGCATCTGTTAAAAAGCTTTGTAGAAATTGTAGAGTAATTCGAAGAAATAGAGTTGTTAGGATTATATGTAAAGATCCAAGACATAAACAAAGACAAGGTTAAAGAGGTTGTATTAATATCAAATGAAATATAAAATCATCGTTCAGAGAGTAATAAATGGCTAGAATAGCAGGAATAAATTTACCTAATAATAAGCATGTTTGGATAGCATTGACTGCTATATATGGTATTGGCATAACAAGAGCGAATAAAATTTGCTCTGATTCTGGCGTAGATAGAACTAAAAAAGTCAAAGATTTAAATGAAAAAGATCTCGAGGTTCTAAGAAATTTTGTTGAAAAATATCAATTGGAAGGCGACCTAAGAAGAGAGACTTCAATAAATATAAAAAGACTAATGGATATAGGTTCTTACAGAGGTATACGACACCGCAAAAGCTTGCCTTTAAGAGGACAAAAAACCAAAAATAACAGTAGAACTAGAAAAGGACCAAGAAAACTATTAAAGGCTAAATAATATGGTATCAACAACTAAACCAAAAAAGAAAAAAGAAAAAAGAATAGTAAGCGAAGGTGTGGCTCATATCTATGCGTCTTTTAATAACACAATAGTAACCATTACTGATAAACAGGGTAATACTTTATCTTGGGCAACTTCAGGAGGATCTGGATTTAGAGGTTCCAGAAAGAGTACGCCGTTTGCCGCACAAATAGCCGCAGAGAAAGCAGCAAACAAAGCTTCTGAGTTTGGAGTAAAGACATTAGAGGTATTGGTAAAAGGACCAGGCCCAGGTAGAGATTCTGCAGTTAGAGCTTTAAATAGCGCAGGGTATAAAATTACAAATATAACAGATATAACGCCATTGCCTCATAATGGTTGCAGACCACCTAAAAAAAGGAGAGTTTAATATGGCTAAATTTATAGGATCTAAATGTAAATTGATGAGAAGAGAAGGTACGGATCTTTATTTAAAGTCAGGAAGCAGGTCACTGGAAACAAAATGTAATTTAGAAAAAAAACCCGGCCAATCAGCAGACGCAAGAAGAGTAAAAAGCTCTGATTATTCAATGCAGCTAAGAGAGAAACAGAAAGTAAAAAGAATATATGGGATTTTAGAGAAACAATTTAGAAATTATTATAAAAAATCAGCAAGCAAAAAAGGTTCGACTGGAGAAAATCTGTTGACCATGTTGGAATCGAGATTAGATAATGTGGTTTATAGGCTAGGGTTTGGCTCTACTAGAGCAGAATCTCGACAACTTGTTAGCCATAAAAATATTGAAGTTAATGGAGATATTGTTAATATACCATCTTATCAAGTTAGCCCTAAAGATAAAATTTCAGTTAGAAATAGTAAAAAAGAACAAACTAGAGTTAAGTTTGCTATGAGTTTAGCTGAAACAAGAGGTTTTAATGACTGGATTGAAGTTGATTCTAAGAAGTGCGAAGGAACGTTTATAAGAATACCTGAACGCAAAGAATTACCTTCAGAAATAAATGAATCGTTAATTGTAGAATTATACTCAAAATAGGTGAAATATGAATAAAAATGACTTTCTAAGACCAAAACTTGTAGACATAGAAGCTATAAGCCCGACGCATGCAAAAATAAGCATAGAACCTCTTGAAAGGGGTTTTGGGCACACACTGGGAAATGCTTTAAGAAGAGTGCTATTATCATCATTACCAGGTAGCGCTGTAACAGAAGTCACGATAGATAATATTTTACATGAATATAGCACTATAGAAGGTGTGCAAGAAGATGTATTGGAAATATTATTAAATATTAAAAAATTAGCATTGGTTTTACATGAAAAAGATTCGCTAGAGGTTACGTTAAGAAAAAAAGGTACTGGGCCAGTTCTTGCTTCTGATATAACCGATAATCCAGATTTAGAAATTAAAAATCCTGAGTTTTGTATTGCTAATATTACAAATGATAAAACTGAATTAATTATTAATATGACAGTAAGCCAAGGAAGGGGTTATCAACAAGCACAGAAAAGAAAATTTAACGAGCAAGAAGATTTGGGTATTGGAAAAATGCAATTAGATGCTTCATTTAGTCCAGTGGTTCAAGTAACTTATAATGTTGATACCGCAAGAGTTAAACAAAGAACTGATTTAGATAAATTAGTTATAGATTTAAAAACTAACGCGACAATTGAGCCAGAGGATGCAATTAGAAAAGCTGGGCAAATTCTCAGAAATCAATTAGACGTATTTACATATTTAGAAGTCCAAGAAGAAGCCGTTGAAGATACTGATGTACCACAAATAGACCCAGTATTATTAAGACCAGTAGATGATTTAGAGCTAACAGTAAGGTCAGCTAATTGCTTAAAAGCTGAAAATATTTATTATATTGGAGA
Source organism: uncultured Gammaproteobacteria bacterium (assembly GCA_913041905.1). Lineage (GTDB taxonomy): Bacteria > Pseudomonadota > Gammaproteobacteria. Next base: position 34,964 of record CAJWJQ010000002.1, on the reverse strand, counting down.
TTTAGTTCAACGCAGTGAAAATGAATTATTAAAAACCCCTAACCTAGGTAAAAAATCATTGACTGAAATTAAAGATGTATTAGCAACACACAGCTTATCTTTGGGAATAAAACTTGAAGATTGGCCTCCTAAAGGTATTGAGAAGAGAGTATGAGGCATAAAAAAAGCGGAAGACAGTTAAACAGGAATTCGTCTCATAGAAAAGCTATGATGAAGAATCTCACCCTATCTTTGTTTGAGTTTGAAAAAATCAAAACATCTATTCCTAAAGCTAAGGAATTACGTAGAGTTGCAGAGCCTCTTATAACTTTAGCTAAACAAGATAACTTAATGAGAAGAAGATTAGCTTATTCTAAAATTAGAAATAAAAAAATAGTTAAAAAATTATTTGAAGATCTTGGCCCTAGGTTTAAAAACAAACCGGGAGGATACATGAGAATTCTTAAGTTTGGTTGTAAATTAGGGGATGCGTCTCCTCAAGCGTATGTAGAATTAACAGAAAAACCTAGTTTGAACAGTTAAGCTTATTTTTTAGAAACACCCCAGTAAAAGATTTTTTATTTTTAGAAACCTCTTCAGGCGTACCTTCAGCAACAACATTGCCTCCACCAATACCCCCCTCGGGGCCCAAATCTATAAGCCAATCAGCTGTTTTTATAACTTCCAAATTATGTTCTATAATAATAAGAGTATTACCTCTAGCTTTGAGTTTGTCTAAAACTTTTAGCAGTTTAGCTACATCATGAAAGTGAAGACCTGTTGTGGGTTCATCTAATAAATATATAGTTTTTCCCGTATCTCTTTTTATAAGCTCTTTAGCTAATTTTATTCTCTGAGCCTCTCCTCCTGATAATGTTGTGGCATTTTGTCCAAGTTTTATATATGAGAGACCAACCTCATCTAAAATTTCTAATTTCCGTTTTATATTTGGATAATTATGAAAGAATTTTAAAGCTTCTAAAACTGTAAAATTTAAAACATCGCTAATAGTTTTAGATTTTAAATTAATTTCTAAAGTTTGATCATTATATCTTTTTCCATTACAGTTATCACATTTAACATATACATCTGATAAAAAGTGCATTTCCACTTTAATAACACCATCACCTTCACACGCATCGCATCTTCCACCTTTAACGTTGAAACTAAATCTTCCAGGACTATAACCTCTCGCCCTAGATTCTTTGGTGAGCGCAAACAAATCTCTAATATGTGTAAAAATCCCAGTATATGTTACAGGATTTGACCTAGGAGTTCTTCCTATTGGGCTTTGGTCTATTTCAATAATTTTATCAATATGTTCTAATCCAGTTATTTTTTCACAACCTGTTTGAGAATTATCTTTTTCTGAAAATTCATTATAAATATATTCATAAAGAATATTATTAACCAAGGTTGATTTGCCTGATCCTGATACGCCAGTTATACAAGTTAGCAAACCAAGAGGTATTTTAATATTAAGGTTATTTAAATTATTTGTAGTTGCTTTGTGTATTGTTAATGTTTTTTTTGAATTAAATTTTAATCTTTGTTTTGGAATTGATATTTTCTTTATTCCTGAAATATATTGACCGGTATATGAATTTTTTATTTTTTTAATATCATTTGGTTTGCCAACAAAGACAATTTCACCACCAGAGTCCCCAGCTCCAGGACCAACATCTACAATATAATCTGATGATAGAATAGTGTCTTCATCATGTTCTACAACTATAACTGTATTCCCTAAATCACGCAGATTACGTAACGTCTTAAGTAATTTACCATTGTCTCTTTGATGAAGACCAATAGACGGCTCATCTAGGATATACATGACCCCAACTAAACCAGAACCAATTTGACTAGCCAATCTTATTCTTTGAGCTTCTCCACCGGATAAAGTTTCAGCGCTGCGATCAATAGTGAGGTAATTTAATCCAACATCATTCAAAAAATTTAATCTACTTATTATTTCTAAAATTATTTTATTAGATATTTCTTTTAGCATGCCCTCAAATTTTATTTTTTTAAAAAAATCTAAACATTCTTCAATAGTTAATTCTGTAATATCGCTAATAGACTTATTAAATATAAATATATTTCTACTTTTTTTGTTTAGCCTTTTCCCTTCGCAATCAGTACATTTAGCTATATTTAAGTATTTGAATAATCTTTTTTGTGCTGCAAAGGAACCATTCTCGTATTGTCTTTCAAATTTTTCAATTATACCCTCCCAAACCTCTTCTTTAACAACATAACTTTCTTTATTTTTGCTTCTAAATCCTTTTACATATTTCATTTGTATAATTTCATTTTCACTACCATAAAATAGTATTTTTTTGAATTTTTTTGGTAGTTTTTTATACGGGGTATTTAAATCTACTTTATAATGATTAGATAAGCTTTCTAATAATAAATTATAATAGGCGCTTTTATCATCCCATCCGTATATAGCTCCCTTTGTTAAGCTCAACTCTTGATTAACAATTATTTTCTCTGGATCAAAAAATTCACTTACACCTAATCCATCACAGGATTCACATGCACCAACAGGGCTATTAAATGAAAATAATTTTGGCTCTAATGCTCCTATTGAATAACCGCAGTGAGGGCATGCATATTTTGTAGAGAAAACATTCTCTATCTTGTTTGTTGCAACATTACAACAATAAATCAAACCATCAGAAAACTTCGAAGCTAATTCTACTGACTCTATAATTCTTTGAGCATCATTTTTTTCTACAGAGCTTAATCTGTCTATAACAAATTCAATATTATTTTTCTTCTTAGGGTCTATAATATGATTAATCATGTGTTTAGACATATCATTAATATTTATAACTTCTCCATTTACCCTTATTCTTTTATACCCCTGTTGAGCAAATGATTGTATTAATTTAGCATGTTCTCCTTTTTGTTGTTTTACCACAGGAGCTAACAACATAATTTTTTCTCCACCATTGTCTTTAATTATTTTTTTAGTTATATCGCTAAAAGTCATAGATTTTAATTCTATAGAATGTTCCGGACATTTCGGTGAGCCTACTCTTGCAAACAATAACCTTAAATAATCATAAATTTCAGTTACTGTGCCCACTGTCGATCTAGGATTATGTGAAGATGACTTTTGTTCTATAGATATTGCTGGAGATAAGCCTTCAATGACATCTACATCAGGTTTATCCATCATAGATAAAAATTGCCTAGCATAAGACGATAAAGATTCCATATAACGCCTCTGTCCTTCTGCAAAAATTGTATCAAAAGCTAATGATGATTTTCCGGAGCCCGACAAGCCTGTTATAGTTATTAGCTTATCTCGAGGAATTTCTATATTAATATTTTTTAAATTGTGTGTACGAGCACCTTTAACAAAGATATTCTTTTTCATGGTAGAGAAATGATATCATCTATAGTTTAATTGCACCTAAGAAAATTGCAATTTATAGCATAAATTTAACCATTTTATTAGTTTAGGTGGAATTTTTGCTGTCCGTAAGATAATATTTAAGTTATAGTAAATGCTCATTCAATGAATATCATAATGAAATTTAATGTCAGTAAATAAAGTAATATTATTAGGTCGAGTTGGAGCTGATCCCGAGGTCAAGTACATGCCTAGCGGTAACGCAGTCTTAAATCTATCGCTTGCCACAAACAGAAAGTTTAAAAACCAAGAATCAGGAAATTATGAAGATAAGACAGAATGGCATAGAGTTGTATTCTTTAATAAACCTGCCGAAACAATTGGGCAGTATGTAAAAAAAGGACAACAATTATATGTTGAAGGAAGATTGCAAACCAGAAAATGGCAGGATAAAGATGGAGTTGAAAAATATTCAACTGATATAATTTCTGATAATTTTACTTTTATTGGCTCCAAATCTGATTCTGCAGGTACAGATAATCAGTCTTCAAAGAATAATGATAATTTTGACCAAAGCTCACCAGCCCAGCAAGATGATGACATACCATTTTAGAGTAAATGCTCGAAAATAAAAAATTTTTTATACAAACTCAAGGCTGTCAAATGAATGAATATGATTCAGACAGACTTGGTGATGTTTTACAACATAACTTAAAAATGATGGAAACAAATAACCCCGAAGATGCAGACATGCTGCTTCTCAATACTTGCTCCATCAGAGAAAAAGCTCAAGAAAAAGTTTTTCATCAATTAGGAAGATGGAAAAAACTAAAAATAAAAAAACCTAACTTATTAATTGCCGTAGGAGGTTGTGTTGCCTCTCAAGAGGGTACAAAAATAAGATCTAGATCACCTGAAGTAGATATAATTTTTGGACCTCAGACAATACATAGATTGCCGAAGATGATTGAAAATATAGTTTATAAAAGAAAAAAAATAGACATTGACATAAATTTTCCTGAAATCGAAAAATTTGATTACCTGCCTTTTTCTACAAAGAGTACACCGACTGCTTCTTTATCCATAATGGAGGGTTGTAGTAAATATTGCACATTTTGTGTTGTCCCATATACAAGAGGAGAAGAGGTAAATAGAAGGTTTGATGATATTTTGTATGAAGCAAACTCTTTAATTAAATTAGGAGCAAAAGAAATTACATTGCTTGGACAAAATGTAAACGCTTATAGGTCATTAAATAATAAAAAACAACATGTATCATTCTCGGATCTTATAAGATATATGTCACATATAAAGGGAATTAAGAGAATCAGGTATAGCACTTCTCATCCTGTAGATTTTACCGATGACCTTATTCAGGAACACCATAATACTAAATTAGCTAATAATCTTCATCTGCCAGTACAATCTGGATCAGATTTTATACTTTCAAGGATGAAACGAAAGCATACTGTATTAGAGTATAAAAATATAATAAAAAAAGTTAGAAAGATAAGGCCAGATATTAACTTAACATCTGATTTCATTGTAGGTTATCCGGGTGAAACTGATTATCAGTTTCAGCAAACTTTAGATTTTATTGAGGAATTAAATTTTAGCAATGCATATAGTTTTATATACAGCCCAAGACCAGGAACACCAGCATCTTTTGAAAAAGATAATATCTCAATGGACACTAAAAAGAAAAGACTTAAAAACCTTCAGGAATTAATCAAGAATCAATCTTTATCCTACGCTAAAAAAATGCTAGATACAAAACAACGTGTATTAGTGGAAGGTATATCTGTAAAAAGAAATAATGAGTTATACGGTAGATCAGATAATAATAAAATTATAAACTTTAATGCTGACACAAAATATATAGGAGGTTTTGTTGATATTTATATTACAGAAATTAGACCAAATTCTTTATATGGAGAGGTTATTGATACAGTTGAGAAAAAGAAAGCTTGTAATTAATAATAGCATCGTATGTCTAGCATAAAAAAATAAAGGAGATAAAATAATTTGACAGAAAAAATAACACATAAAAATATTATTCTACAACCACAAGATAACGATAGGCTTGCAAATTTATGTGGAACGTTGGATGAAAACTTAAGACAGATAGAATCACATATGCATGTTCAGATTTCAAACAGAGGAAATAATTTTATTATAAAAGGTAATGAAAAAAACGTTCCAAGAACATCAGAATTAATTGAAAGACTTTATACTATATCTGCTAGCGAAGAATTAACACCAAAACAATTGCATATGTATATGACTGACACTTCAGAAAATAAATCTGTTGAGCTAGATGACGAAAAAGGGGTAATTAAGTGTAAAAAGCATATTATAAAGCCAAACTCTAAGTCTCAACATGATTATATTAATGCAATTTTCTCAAATAATCTTATTTTTGGCATAGGTCCTGCAGGTACAGGGAAAACATATCTTGCAGTTGCAAGCGCTGTGTATTGCTTAGAAAAAAATATAGTAAAAAAAATATTTTTAGCTAGACCAGCGATCGAAGCTGGCGAAAAACTCGGCTTCTTGCCAGGTGACTTAAGCGAAAAAGTTAATCCATATCTGCAACCTATATATGATGCACTTTATGAGATATTAGGATTTCAAGCTGTGAATAAATTAATAGAAAATAATATAATTGAAATAACCCCGCTTGCATATATGAGAGGACGAACCTTAAATGATGCATTTATAATTTTAGATGAAGCTCAAAATACTACTATAGCCCAAATGAAAATGTTTTTAACTAGAATTGGATTTGGTTCCAAAACTGTAGTTACCGGGGATACGAGCCAAATAGACTTACAAAAAGATATTAAGTCTGGACTAATAGATTGTCTGGAATTTGTGCCAAATATAAAAGATGCTCACGTAACAAAATTTAGATCCAGTGATGTCATGAGACATAAAATAGTTAAGGATATTATTAAAGAGTATGAAAAAAGAGATAAGTAATTTGCTAACAGTTAGAATAATACAAAACAATTGCAAAGGATATATTCCTAGTAGGTATAAAATAACAAAATGGGCTAAAATTGCTTTTTTTGGTAAAAAAAGTTCTATTGTGTCAATTAAAATTGCGACGAAATATGAAATAAACGTTTTTAATAAAAAATTTTTTAAAAAAGATACAGACTGTAATGTTTTATCATTTCCGCATAATTCTATTGTTAGTTCTGGAGAATATATATTAGGAGATATTATTATTTGTGCTGACATTGTTAACAAAGAATCTGCCACATATAAAATTAATAATGATAGTAGGTGGGCTCATATGATTATTCACTCAATGCTACATTTACAAGGTTATACGCATCAAATAAGTGAGAAAAGAGTTATTATGGAAGAAAAAGAAATGATTTTAATGGATACACTAGGATATCAGAACCCTTATTATGCAAACTAAAAAAAGCACCTGGTTAAATAAAATTATAGACATAGTTAAAGATTCTCCAAAAGCTAAAGAGGATTTATTAGAGCTTATAAAAGACGCTGTGCTCGATGGTTTATTAGACATTGAATCTCTCAAAATGATTGAAGGAGTATTTAGAGTTTCAGAGGTACAGGTTAGGGATATTATGATTCCAAGACCGCATATGAAGGTAATTGATATATCTGACGCTATAGATGATATTATTGAAAAAGTTACAACATCCGGTCATTCAAGATTTCCTGTTATCGATGATAATAAAGATGAAATTATAGGAGTTTTACTTGCCAAAGATCTTTTGAAAAGAACTATAAATGATGATGATTTTGACTTACATAGACTTTTGAGGCCAGCTGTTTTTGTTCCAGAGAGCAAAAGATTAAATATTTTATTAAACGAATTTAAATCTAGTCGAAATCATATAGCTATAGTGATAGATGAACACGGAGGAGTTTCTGGTCTAGTTACCATAGAAGATGTACTCGAAGAGATTGTTGGCGAAATTGATGATGAGCATGATAAAAAAACAGAGTCTAGAATAATTTCAGAGAGTAATAATCAATACATTGTTGACGCGTTAACTTCTTTAGAAGAATTTAATGAATATTTTTTATCTGATTTCAAAGATGAGGGGGTAGAAACAATAGGCGGTTATCTTATTAATAAATTTGAAAAAGTACCTGATAAATCAGAAACTATAACCATTAACAATTTATCCTTTAAGATTTTATCAGCTGACTCAAGAACTATAAATAGAATTCAAGTTAATAGAAAAACCAATAAAGTTTAAATGGTATATTTAGAAAATAAACCATATTTAAATTATATAGTCATTATAATTTTAGGAATCTTATACACTACATCGTTTGCACCATATAGTTTTAAAATTGGCGTTTATTTATCATTAGCTTTATTTTTTTACATACTTTTCCATTCAGATAAAAGAACAAGTATATATTTATCATATTTATTTGGCTTGTCGGTATTTTCATTTGGTACTTCATGGATATTTAACAGCCTGTATGATTATGGAGGAGAAAATCTAACTGCCTCATTACTAGTCACTATTTTTCTTATTCTTTTTATTTCTATATTTTTTATACCACTAGGCGTAATGGTTAATAAAGACATTGTTACAAAAAAAATATTTAATTTTCTTATGCCTGCTTCAATACTAGTTTTAATAGAACTTATAAGGTCCAATATTTTTGGGGGGTTTCCATGGCTTTTAGTTGGAACAAGTCAAATAGGAACTATATTTGATGCATTCTATCCATTATTTGGCACATATTTTGTAAGCTTTCTTACAATATTAATTTCATCTTTAATTGCTGTTATTATGATTGGAAAAAACATTGTTAAATATTCTATTATATTATTTCTTGTGCTGTTGAGCGTAAATATAATTAATTCTATAGAATATAATTGGTCCACTGATAAAAAAACAAATAATAATATTACAATAATACAGCCAAATATTAATCAACTCCTAAAGTTTAATAGTGATGAAATTAAATCTATCAAGGATAAATATTTAGAGATTTTCCAGAGGAATGATTTGCATGATATTATACTATTGCCTGAAACGGCTATACCAACAATATATCAAAACGACAAGAATTTTTATAAAGAAAAACTATTGTCACGTGCAGACTATATTATTGGAGGTGTATTTAGGTATGATAATGTTACAAACGAAACATTTAATAGTATTTTAGTTTTAAATAATAAGGAGCAATTTTATGATAAAAGACATTTGGTTCCATTTGGCGAATACATTCCATTTAAAAATTTATTTATTCATATAATGAAAGTTTTTAACATACCAATGTCTAACTTATCTCATGGAAAAAATTATCAATCCAAAATATCGTTTGATGATATTTTTATTGAACCTTTAATATGTTATGAATCTGCATACCCACAGCTTATTGAAACTACTAACAAAGAGTTTAGTATTATTGTAAATATTAGTAATGATGCATGGTTTGGTAATTCATTAGCTCCGTACCAACATTTAGAAATTTCTCAATCTAGAGCCTTAGAGTTCCAGAGATTTTTAGTTAGATCTGCTAATACCGGTATATCCGCAGTAGTTAATAAAGATGGTGAAATTATTGACTCAATCCCTCTAAACCATGAAGGCATCTTAAATGCATCAATTACATCATCAAAGGGAAAAACTCCATATAGGTATTTTGGAGATTATCCTATTTTGATGTTAATATTCTCAATAATGTTTTTTTATTTTTTTACTTCTAATAAATATGAATAAAGAGTATAACCCAGAAACCATAGAAAAAAATATTCAGAAATATTGGGATGCCAATAATGCATTTACTTCAGATTTAAACAATACATCCAACAAATTCTACTGTTTAAGCATGTTTCCATATCCTAGCGGGAAACTTCATATCGGACATGTGCGAAATTATACCATTGGTGATGTAATTTCTAGGGCTAATAAAATGACAGGAAAAAATATTTTTCAACCTATGGGCTGGGATTCTTTCGGTTTACCAGCTGAAAATGCAGCTATTAGCAATAAAATTCATCCAGCAAAGTGGACAGAAAGTAATATTAACCATATGAAAAAACAATTAAGAAGACTTGGTTATGCTTATGATTGGAATCATGAATTATCAACATCTGACCCAGACTATTATAAATGGGAGCAGTGGTTTTTTATACAATTACTAAAAAAAGATTTAGTTTATAGAAAAAAATCTGAAGTTAACTGGGATCCAGTCGATAAAACGGTATTGGCAAATGAACAAGTTATTGATGGTAAAGGATGGAGGTCAGGAGCGGTCATTGAGCGAAAGGAAATACCCCAATGGTTCTTAAAGATTTCAAAATATTCTGAAGAATTACTTGCTAGTATTGATGGTTTAGATAAATGGCCATTATCAGTTAAGGTCATGCAAAAAAATTGGATTGGTAAATCGCAAGGAGCCTTGATTAGTTTCAAAGTTCAAGGAACAAATGATATTTTAGATGTTTATACGACGAGAGTTGATACATTGTTTGGGGTAAGCTTTTTAGCTATATCCCCAAATCATAAATTTTTTAAGAGTCTTGCAAATCTAGATAATAAAATAAAATCTTTTATAGAAAAATGTTCTAGCTTAAAAATTTCAGAAGAAACTATTAGCAATCTTGAAAAAGAAGGAATGGATACTGATATTAAAGCTATTAATCCAATAAACAATGAAGTTATACCTATTTGGGTCGCTAATTATGTTTTATCAGACTATGGAACAGGATGCGTTATGTCTGTACCTGCTCACGATGAAAGAGATTTTGAATTTGCAACAAAATATAATCTAAATATTCAAGAAGTTATTAAACCAACAAATAAACAAAATAGTAAGGGAGCTTACACAGGCGAAGGGGTTCTCATAAACTCTAATCAATTTAATAATATGTCATCTGGTATTGCAAAAAAAGAAATTATTAAGTCTCTTGTTGATATTAATTGTGGAAAACCAAAAACAAATTTTCGTTTGAGAGATTGGGGAATTTCTCGACAAAGATATTGGGGCTGTCCTATACCCGTTTTTTATCATGATGACGGAACGGTTTATCCTGTTCCAGAAAAGGACTTGCCTGTAAAGTTACCTGAAGATATAAATTTTGAAAAAGACGGAAATCCTTTAGATAATCATCCAACATGGAAATACATAAAATGTCCTTATACTGGGAAAAACGCCATAAGAGAAACAGATACATTTGATACATTTTTTGAATCATCATGGTACTATTTACGTTTCCTTTCTCCCAAAAACAATAAAGGCTTAGTAGATAAATCAAAAGAAAAATGGATGCCTGTTGACCAATATATTGGAGGCATAGAACATGCAATTTTGCATTTATTATATGCTCGTTTTTTTCATAAATTGATGCGAGATATAGGAATTGTAACCAGCTCTGAACCATTTACAGCATTGTTATCACAAGGTATGGTTTTAAAAGATGGAGTAAAAATGTCTAAATCCAAAGGAAACACTATAAATCCAGATGATATTATAAAAAAATATGGAGCTGATACTTTGCGATTATTTATAATTTTTGCTGCTCCCCCAGAACAAACTTTAGAATGGTCAGATTCTGCAATAGAAGGCTCATACAAGTTTTTAAAACGTCTTTGGACTTTTAGTTATAAAGTTATAAATAGGAGTGATGAAAAAGACAAAAAACACAATAAATCTTCCAAGACAATACTAACAAAGATACACAAAACAATTGAAAAAGTATCAAGAGACATTTTTGATAGACAAAACTTTAATACTGCTATTGCAGCAGTTATGGAGTTGTCTAATGATTTAATTAAGTACGAACAATCAGATGAAAGCAATAAAGAGGTTTGTAATGAAGGTTTAAAGGCAATGTTAAAGTTATTATCACCTATTGTCCCACATATTACTCAAGAGTTATGGGTAGCTTTAGGTAATAACAATTTAATAATGAATGAATCTTGGCCAATAGTAGATTCAGAAGCACTTGTAGAAACTAAAAAAGAGATTATTGTTCAAATAAATGGTAAGCTTAGAGGCAGAATTATTATAGATATTGAGTCTAGCGAATCTCAAATTAATAATATTATTCAAGAAGATAAAAAAATATATAAATATCTTGAAAACCAAGACATAAAAAAAATTATTTATATTAAGAATAAATTAATAAACTATGTAATTTAAAAATGAATTTATTTTGTAAAAAATTATTACCAATTTGCCTAATCTTAATTATCACATCATGTGGATATACCTTAAGAGGAAATATTAATATACCAAATAACATTAAAGAAATATCAGTTAGCGCAAATGAATACAGCGCTATAGTAAACTCAATAAGTAAAATTTTAATTAGTAATAATATAAAAGTTACAAATAGTAAAAATAAGGACCTAAATAGAATTATAATTTTATCAGAAAACTTTAATCGAAGACAACTATCCATAAATATTACTGGCAGAGTAAATGAATATGAGATTATTTATACAGTTAATTTTGAAATAAATTCTCCACTTGGGAAATCGTCTGATTCAATAGTTTTGTATAGAGATTATTCATTTGATGAAAATAATATAATGGGAAATTCTGATAGAGAAAAATATATACAAAATCAGATGATATCTACAGCGTCATCATTAATTTTTAATAAATTAATAGCTAAAATTAATAACAATAATAATTAATTTATTTTTTTTCTACTGGAGAGTAAGGGGATGATCGTATGTTATCATGCACCTTCATTCTATATTCGATAAAATTTTCTAATTGGGTAAAATGAAAAAATGGATTACCTATAAGTTCTTCATTTAGAGTAGACTCTTTTTTTATTGAATAATTATGACCTGGCAGTATTACTGTATTTTTATCTAACGATGATTTTATATGACCCAAAGTTTTAAACATTTCTTCTGGGCTCCCTCCGTGTAAATCACATCTCCCGCAGCCAAAAACAAAAAGAGTATCACCAGCAATTAGATTTTTATCTAGGTGATAACATGTAGAGCCTGGAGTATGTCCTGGGCTATGGATAGATTTAATATCTAAATCGCCTAGTTTTATTGTATCGCCTCCATGATTTATTAAAAAATTATCATAATTTTCCCCCCAAAAAGACCTTTCTTTATCATTTATGTGCACAGGTACGTCATACATTTTTAGAATCTCATCAATAGCATTAACATGATCATGATGACTATGCGTTAATAGTATTTTTTGTAAAATTAAATTATTGTCATCAATATATTTGTATATCTCAGATAAATCCCAAGCTGGATCTATGATTGCTGTATATTTAGTTCTATTATCAATTATTAAATATATGAAATTTAACATCGGACCAACTTCAAAAGTTTTTATTGTATAAGATTTTAAATCTTGCATATTAAATTAATTTGTAATAGTTTATATGATTATCATTATACAATAATTTTATGACCGAGATAGTTTTAAAACCTGAATTAATTAAGGAATTGCAGAAAGTGCTTGTAGATTATGAGCCTGCTAATGAAGATCCTATTCTTGCTGCACAATATTTATCAGCTGTAGTAGGATCAATTATTGCTACATCAAATTTACCAAAAGAGCAACAGGATGAAATACTAAATCAGATTTTAGATTTTATTAGGTATGTATATAAACAGCAAATTCAAGATATACCTAACCAACAACCTGACAATAAGCAAGAAGCCTTTGGAATCTGGAAACCTAAATAGACTTATTGTTTAAACCTGTAATTTCTTGAATCAAACTTGTTCCTGAATAAACAAGACCCGTGTATAGTTGTATTAAATCAGAGCCTAACGCAATCTTATTTAAAGCTGCTTCTTTTGATGATACACCTCCACAACCAATAATAGCCACATTACTTCCTACAAGTTTTTTTAATGATTCAATAATTTTATTAGATTTTGTTAATAACGGCATACCACTAACACCGCCACTATATCTTAAAAGTTTTTTATTTTTTAGAATTGATTTATCTATAGTAGTATTTGTTGCTATGACACCATCAATACCATAATGTTTTATAGAATTACAAATATTATCAAGATCTTCTTGAGTAATATCTGGAGATATTTTTAGTAATAAAGGAACATTTTTTTTATATCTTTTTGATAATTTTTCATGAGTGGTTTTAATTTTTTTTAAAAAATTATCTAAATAATCTTTAGAATGAAGCTCTCTGAGCTTGAGAGTATTAGGTGAAGATATATTTAACGTAAGATAATCAGAAAATTCAAAAATTTCATGCATACAATACTCATAGTCTTCATAAGCTTTATCAATTGGAGTACTACTATTTTTACCAATATTTATACCAATTGGTATATTCCTATTAAAATGTCTAAGTTTTTCTTTTAAGTAAGATACTCCTTTATTATTAAAACCAAGATGATTAATAATTGCTTCTTCGCTGGTAACTCTAAATATTCTAGGTTTGTTATTTCCGTACTGAGGTTTTGGTGTTATCGTGCCTAACTCAACAAAGCCTAATCCTATGTTATTTATAAAATTTAAATAGTCACCGTTTTTATCAAAACCTGCAGCAAGTCCAAGCATATTAGGGAAAGTAATTCCCATAACTTTTCTCTCATTAATTGTTATTTTAGAAGAAACTATATTTTTTAAAAATGATTTATAGACTTTTTCTGCCATAGACAAAGTGACAGAATGAGCTGTTTCTGGAGGTAGAAGAAAAATTAACTGTTTATATATCGAAAAAAAAATTTTTTTAATTTCCATAAAATATTAGTTTATCATACTTCCGTGTTTTTTTTATATGCATCAATTGACAACCGCTATAATTAGACTTAGAATGATTCTAAGTTATTTAAAAAAAGGAGAATAAAATGAATTTAAAGGGTTCCAAAACTGAACAAAGTCTTAAAGATGCATTTTCTGGTGAATCACAAGCAAATAGAAGGTATTTATATTTTGCAGCAAAAGCTGATGTTGAAGGTCAAAACGATGTTGCTGCAGTTTTTCGATCAACTGCTGAAGGTGAAACTGGACATGCGCATGGACATATGGAATATCTTGAAAAAGAATGTGGTGATCCTGCAACTGGCGAACCAATTGGAGACAGCAGTGCAAATCTTAAGGCAGCGATAGCTGGTGAAACGCATGAGTATAGCGATATGTATCCTGGTATGGCCAAAATTGCTAGAGATGAAGGTTTTGATGAAATAGCTGATTGGTTTGAAACTTTAGCAAAAGCTGAAAGATCGCACGCAAATAGATTTGCTAAAGCTCTAGAGACAATATCATAAAATATTTTTTACTTTCTTTTTAAGGATAGCTGCCAATATATTAAACCCAAAAGACTGGAGTAGCGATGGAAGGTGGTCTACAAAAACCCGAAAGATATGTTATCGATTGGAAAAATACCGATTATTATAATGAAAAATTATTTGAAAAGGAATTAAGAAGGGTTGCAGATGCATGTCATGGATGCAGAAGATGTGTTAGTTTATGCAACTCTTTCCCCACATTATTTGACCTAATAGATAACTCGAAAACGTTTGAGGTTGATGGGGTAGAGTATAATGATTTTGAGTCTGTCATCAGTCATTGTTATTTATGTGATTTATGTTTTATGACGAAATGCCCATATGTGCCACCTCATGATTGGAAAATTGACTTCCCACACTTAATGTTAAGAGGCAAAGCAATAAAATTTAATAAATTAAAACCATCTTTTAGAGATAGATTATTAACATCTACCGATCTTTTAGGTGTAGTTTTCTCTAGAAAAATTATTTCACACATAGTTAATTTCTTTAATAAGTTAAAACCTTTTAGAATCTTGTTAGAGAAAATTTTACATATTCATAAAAATGCTGTATTGCCAAAATTTTCTGCTATAACAGCTAAATCCAAATTTAAAAAACTTTCAAGCAATGATAATTCTATACATAAGGTAGCGATATATACAACCTGTTATCATAATTATAATGAGCCACAGGTGATCGATGATTTAGTGTTAGTATTACAACACAATAATATTAACATTGAAGTTATAAAAGATGATCAATGTTGCGGAATGCCAAAACTTGAATTAGGAGATTTGGCGACAGTAGAAAAAGTAATACAACAAAATTCTGTCAAATTAATGCGTTATATTGAAAAAGGATTTAAAATTATAGCGCCAGTCCCTTCGTGTGTATTGATGTTTAAAAAAGAACTGCCACTATTATTTCCTAATGATATAGAAATTAAAAAAATTGCAGACTCAATTTATGACCCTTTTGAATATCTATTAAACCTTCATGAAGATGGTAATCTTAAAATTGATTTTAAACAAGATCTAGGCTCTATTTTTTATCAAGTTGCATGCCATCAGAGAGTGCAAAATATTGGACAAGTAACTAAAAAAGTTTTAGAACTTATACCAAATACCAATGTTAATGCTGTAGAAAAATGTTCTGGACATGATGGAACTTATGGTGTTAAAAAAGAGACTCATGAAATTGCGATAAAGATAGCAAAACCAATAGTAAGAGAATTTAATAAAGATAAAGCAGAAATTTTAACCAGTGATTGCACGTTAGCAGCGCATCATATTGTAAATGCTGTCGGTAATAAAATCCCGCCAATACACCCAATTAGTTTATTTAAAAGAGCCTACGGGATAAATTAGAGAAAATTATGCGTAAATTAACAGCTAATGATTTATTATCTCTCGAGAATTATGACAAACAAAGAGAAACTATTAAATCAAATTTAATTAATCATAAAAAAAATAGAGCGGTCTCTATTGGAGAACACATAGTTCTATTATTTGAAGATTTTGAAACTATTAAATATCAGGTGCAAGAAATGCTCAGAATTGAGAAAATTTTTAACGAAGAAGAAATTCAGGATGAAATAAACGCTTACCAACCTTTAATACCCGAAGGCAATAATTTAAAGGCTACTATGTTAATTATGTATTCAGATGTAAATCATAGAAAAACAATGCTGAGTAAATTGAAAGGTATTGAAAATAATATTTGGCTTACAGTTGATAATTCACAAAAATTATATGCAATCCCTGACGAAGATTTAGAAAGGTCAAATGACAAAAAAACATCCGCAGTCCATTTCTTAAGATTTCAATTAGATGAAGAATGTATTCGTGGTTTCCAGAATTCTTACGAAATATTTTTAGGTTGTGATCATAAGGATTATAATGATTCTATAAAAATAGACAAACTAATTACTCAATCTCTTCGCAAAGATTTTTTATAGTTATTTATTTTTTACTTTAATCAATACTTCTGTTGCTTCTAGCTCAAGGTGTTGGGGTATATCAGGTTTTTTAGAAAACTTAATTTGGTCATTACTTATATCTGTTAAAGTATTTGCACTAGTATTATAAACATGGTGATGAGAGCTAAGGTTCGTGTCGTAGAATTTACACTCATTTTGTAAATTTATTGTTTTTAACAACCCCTTTTCTTCAAATATACATAGTGTGTTATAAATTGTTGCTTGTGAAATAAACAGTTTAGATTCGTTAGCAGTATTAATCAAATCAGCTGCTGTAAAATGTTGATTCCTTACAAATACTATTTCTGCTAAATCAAGTCGCTGCTTTGTTGGTGTTATATTATTTTCTATTAACAAAGTTTCAAATTTTCTCATATAAACAGTATATGCTAAGTTTATATTTTTTAAAAATTTATTTATTATTTTTTTGTATTATTTTATTAATTATTGAAGAATCCTTGTTTTGTTCACCACTGTTTACTGCACTTAACATAAGTTTTTTAGAATATTTAGCACTTTTTAAGTCAATGTTTAAATTCTTTGAAAGATTTAAAGCTATGTTTAAATCTTTTAAATGCAGCCTAGTTTTAAAGCCTGGCTTATAGTTTTTTTTAATCATTCTTTTGCCATGAATATCTAATATTTTACTATTTGCAAAACCTCCCAATAAAGCTTTTTGTATCAAATTTAAATTACATTTTGATTTTTTAGCTAATAGAAATATTTCGCTTACCGCAACCATTGTTCCAGCGACAAGTATTTGATTACACGCTTTTGTTATTTGTCCAGAACCTGTGGGACCAATATATGTAATATTTTTACCTAGTATTGATAATAAACTTTTTATTTTATTATATATTTTTTTATTACCACCAACCATAATAGATAAATCACCATTAATGGCCCCCATTTCACCTCCAGAAACAGGAGCATCAATTAAAAAAACATTTTTAGTTTTTAGTTTTTTAAAAACCTCTTTTGTTGTTTCAGGAGATATAGTGCTCATATCAATAATAATTGTATTTTTTTGTAGGTTATGCCATAACCCATTTTTACTCAGCACTACGTTTTTTACATCTTTAGAATTTGGTAAATTTAAAAATATAACTTTACATTTTTGAGAAATATCTTGAATTTTATTAAGATACTTGCCACCATATGAAACCATCTCTTTTATTATTTTTTGTTTCCTAGCAAAAAAATATACTTTGAAACCCGAATCTACAAGGTTTTTAGCCATGGGTTTTCCCATAATTCCAAGACCAATAAATCCGATTTCACTATGAGGTTTTTTTTCATCCATGATATATTGTATAGAATCTAGTAAATTTATCATATGAAAATTAATTATAAACAATTCTTTGAGCACCGTAGTATACCTGAGTCTTCTATATATTTGCTTGTTGGCAAGCCTTACCATTTGCAAAATGAAGTACAATTCCATATTGAATTTAAACTCAAGTCTGAAGATCTTGATATTAAGACTTATTTAATTGATTCAGACTTTAATCTAGACTTAATAAGGAATGACTTTGAAACATTGTCATTATTTAGTGAAAAAAAATTAATTATTTTAAACGTGTTGAGCAGCACCATACCCAAATTATTGCTGGATTTTATCTTAAATACCGCTATACCAAAAGATTTAAAAATAATCATTAAGGTTGGGGCACAAACTAGCGCATTTAAAAGAAATAAATTTTATTCGCACATAGAAAAGAATCATTGCATAATTGAAATTATAGAATTGAAGGGGCAAATATTACAAAAATGGATTGAGAATAAGTTTCAAAGAAATAAAGTAAAATTTACAAAAGAATCTTTAACTAAAATTTTAGAGAAAAATGAAGGAAATACTTCTGCAATTGCACAAGAGTTATACAAAATGTCACTATTAAAATTAGATAACGTAGATTCATATATAAAATATACACAAAAATCCTACAAGTATACAGAATATGATTTGATCGATGTGGCCCTAGAAGGTAATCTTCCTAAGTCCTTAAAGATTCTTCAATATTTAAATATGGTTAAATCCCCAGAACCTTATATACTTTTTTTAATACACAATGAAATTAAGAAAGTATATTATTTAATGTTTGATTTATCCCCAAAGCCTTTTATATCAAATTATAAAAAAGACCTATATAACTCTTTAGTTAGTGAATTTGACAAGAAAACGTTAGAAGGTATGTTAGAATTTTGTTACTCCATAGACAAATCCATCAAACTAGGTTCTAATAACATTAATATTTGGCATCAATTGGAAACTCTAGTAAGCTGTTTTGTAATGAGAAAACCTATAAATAACTCTTTTAATAATACAAATATATTTTATGCAGATTAAGAATTATATACAAAAATTATGTTCACGCGCATTGCTTGCATCAAAAAAGTCAGGCACTTATTCTGCTGATCAAAAAAATAAAGTGCTTAAATCAATATGCAAAGAGTTAGATAAAAATACAAATATTATATTAAAAAATAATCTTATTGATGTTAAGAATGCTAATAATAAAGGATTGAAAGATAGTATGATAGATAGATTAATCATTGATAAAAAAAGAATGGATGCAATGGTTGATGGTTTAAATAAAATAATTAAAATTCCTGATACATTATATAAACAAACAAAGTCAAAAAAACAAAAGAATGGAATTAATCTTTCTCAGATGAGAGTCCCATTAGGTGTAATTGGAATGATTTATGAATCAAGACCCAATGTTACTATTGATGCCGCAGGCCTTTGTTTAAAATCAGGGAATAGTGTTATATTGAGAGGTGGGTCAGAGTCCATAAATACAAATAAGGCACTCATAAAACTAATAAAGAAAGCGCTACAATTAAATCGTTTTGATGTTAATACAGTGCAATTAGTTGAGACTACATCTAGAGAAGCAGTTACAAATTTATTATTAATGGACAAGTATATTGATGTTATTATCCCTAGAGGAGGAAAAGGGTTAATTGAGAAAATTATAAAATATTCAAAAATACCTATGATTAAACATCTTGATGGTAATTGTCATGTGTACATAGATAAATCTGCTCAAAAACAAAAAGCAATTAATATAAGCATAAATTCAAAAACACAAAGATATGGTGTTTGTAATGCTATGGAAACTTTATTAATTAATAAAAATTTTTCGAAAACAGCAACTCAAGAAATTCTTTCTAAATTTATTGAATTAGGAGTAAAAATTAAAGGGTGCAGTTTAACAAAAAAGCTTAATAAAAAAGTTATACGTGCATCTGAAAATGATTGGTATGAAGAATATTTATCTCCTATTGTTGCAGTTAAAATTGTTAAAAATATTGATGAAGCAATAAGCCATATACAAAAATATGGCTCAATGCATACAGATGCTATAATTTCATCAGATAAACAAGCAATAGATAAGTTTACTAAATTAGTGAATTCTAGTTCTGTTATGGTAAATACATCAACAAGATTTGCTGATGGTTATGAATATGGCCTAGGAGCAGAAATTGGAATAAGTACAGATAAGTTGCATGCAAGAGGACCCGTAGGACTTGATGGGCTAACAAATCTCAAATATATTGTTACAAGTTTAGGAAAGGTAAGAAATTAAAAATAATACTGATACAAGAATCGGAATATTTGGTGGAGCGTTTGACCCAATACATCTAGGACACACAATACCATTGAGTGAAATTAAAAAAACTCATGATTTAAGCAAAATATATTTTATACCAACTAATATTTCCAATTCAAAGAAAAAGTTTTTTGCAACGCCCAAACAAAGAATTAAAATGTTAGAGGTTTGCCTTGATAATAAAAGTTATATTATTGATGACAGAGAGATAGCAAGAGGAGGTATTTCTTATACTTTTGAAACCCTAAGTGAAATATCTTCTGAAAACCCTAATAGTAAATTGTACTTAATTTTAGGCCTAGACAAATTAAATTCTATTACAGAGTGGAAAGATTTTGAAAAAATTTTTGAAATATGCAACATTATTGTCTCTTTAAGATATAGTATTGATAAGTCTAATCAAGAACCTTTAATACATAAACACTTACAATCTTTAATATTATCTAACCCAGCTATATTTCACCGTCATCCATATGGTAGAATATATATAGAACAAACATCTGTTATTAATATATCTTCTACGGAGATAAGAAGAAAATTAAGAAATCATGCTTCTATATCAGATTTAGTTGATCCAAGAATTGAGAAATGGTTGTTAGAAAATAAAGTATATTAAATTATGGAATTACTCAAAAAATCTATCTTAAATATTTTAAAAGATAATAAAGCAGAAAATATATCTCTTATAGACGTCAAAAATAAGTCATCTGTTACAGATTTAATGTTTGTTGTATCAGGTAGATCAACTAGACATGTAAAGGCTATAGCTGATAATCTAGTTAACAAACTCAAAAAAAAGAAAGTTAAACCAATTGGAATTGAGGGGTATAATAAATCCGAATGGATTTTAATAGACTATGGAGATTTACTGGTTCATGTAATGCATCCCGAAACACGAAATTTTTATTCGTTAGAAAAACTTTGGGATGAAAATATCAACACTGGAGAAGCACATACATAATAATTTTATTTTATGAATAAATTCATCTCATATCTCATTAAATTAATTTCCGCTATATTAATTTCTACATTTTTTATAGTATTTATTTCAGAGAATACAGGAATTATTAATAATTTATATAAGACAAGAGTTATAAATATTGTTGAATCTGAGTATAATTTTAAATTAGAAGTTGAAAAAATCTCCATTAGTTGGAATGGATTAAATCCAAATTTTATTTTAGATAATATTAGTATTGTTGATAAAGATACTGACAATAATATTGTGACAAGCAAAAAATTTATTATTAAAAT
Source organism: uncultured Gammaproteobacteria bacterium (assembly GCA_913041905.1). Taxonomy (GTDB): domain Bacteria; phylum Pseudomonadota; class Gammaproteobacteria. The sequence continues at coordinate 13,523 of CAJWJQ010000002.1, read as the reverse complement.
TAATACAATAAGTACAATTATAGAAAGAGAACTCATACCAGAAGAATTTAATTTAGTTAGTTCTAACTTAAAACTTTCATACCAAAAGGAAGGTTTTTTTTTAAAGAATTATAATTTATTAGAGTTAAATAAATCAGATAATAATGGTTATATAAAAAACGCAAGACTAAGAATTACTGATTCCAATATTTCACTTCTAGATAAAATTAATAATCATAATTTTTACCTTCAAAATATAAATCTAGTCTTATTTAAAGATGATAAAAAATTTAAACTTTTTTCAACTTTTAATTATGGCAATAAATCAGAAATTATACATTTAGCATCAGATTTTTCTCTTAATGCTGACAATAAGTTAAGTGGAAGCGTTTATTCAAAAGGCATAAACATGGATATTTATAATTTACCGTTTAAATTACCAGAATTTTCGATAAAAGCTAAAAATTTGCATTATACCCTTTGGGCGCAACTCAAAAAAAATATGATTACTAATATAAATGGGTCATTTAGTTTTGGCAATTTACTTGTATTAAACAATTCAAGTAAAAAGGAATTATTAATTGATAAAAGCTCTTCTAATTTTTCCTATATACGTACAAATAAAAATTACTTTATAAATTTTGATAATATTAAAACCAAGTTTGAGAACAAGAATTATGTAGATAATACTATATTCGTTAAATTTAATAACAGAGGTATCTCCAATGTACATTTTGATAAACTATATATCAGTAGCTTAAAAAGAATTGTAAACACTTTCCCATTTAACTTAAAAGACTATTTACATAATATAACTAATGGTCTACAAGAGGGCCTAATTACTAAATTAGACATTCACAATCTTTCTAATATACCTAAGATTAAATTTTCAATGAAATTTTCTAAACTAAATTTAAATATTTTAAACTCTAATTATTTTATAACTAATTTATCAGGAAATATTGTTGGTAGTAGTAATTTTGGTGTATTGTCTATTGATAGCAACACATCCTCCATAATTGATATTAACAATAAGGAAATACCTATATCTAAAATAAATGGAAATATTTCTTATAAGCTTAAAGGTAAAAAATTAAAATTGTACTCTAACAAAATTAATATTGATAATAAACAGAATGCAAAAATTATAGGCACTTTTTCTAAAAAGAAAACAAAATACCGCATAACCATTAATGGAAATATAAAACCTATTTTAAATAAATTCTCCGGAAGTCATGACCTTCTTGGAGATTTAAAAAGATTTGATATTAATTCTATGTATGAACTAGATTATCGGGTACATAGACATAATAATAAATCCAATATATATGGAGCGCTTGGGTTAACTAAACTTTATCTTAGAGATGATTCATTAAATATTGCAACGAGTATAGACAAAGTTAGAATAAATTTTTTTGATAAATATATTATTTCTGATATAGGTAAAATGAAAATTAACAGTGATACGTTTAAGGTAGCTGTAGATACTAATTATACGGCAAAAACACATAAATATTCTGTTAGAGCAGTCGGCAGCCTATCTTCTGATACATTAAAAATATTATCCAAGTCAAATGCCTTATCAACATTAGAAGGTGAATCTTTAACAGAAATAACTATAAACTATAGTAAAAAAGATAATAAAAAAATTATGAATGCATCATTAAGGACTTATATGGAAGGGCTATCTTTTGACATACTAAGTCCTTTTAGAAAAACATCAAATGAGAAAAAATTATTAAAAGTCAAATATAATTTTGATAAGGAAAAAAGAAATATAGTTGACCTAACCTTTGATATTTATGATATGAGATTAATTAAAAGGGATAAAAGCTTACTAATGAATGTCAGCTCGCCTTACTTAAAAGGAGAAATTATTTTTCCTGAGGTTATATCTAGTGATAATAAGTTACGAGCTAATCTTCAGTATTTTGATTTTAACAAATTTGGAGGACAGTCAAATCCAACAGAATACTCATTTTTAAACATCTCTACAAAGAAAGCTAAAATTAAGGATTATTATTTTGATGATTTTAAAGTTCAGACTTCTCCAGCTAAAGATGGCTTAACAATAAACCACATATCATTCATTAATCAACACTTGACTATGAATGGAACTGGTAAATGGATAAATTCATCTAATGGACAAATAACTTTTTTTGATGGAGATTTTATAAGCGATAATTTTGGCACATCTCTTAATAATTTAGGGTATAAGAAATTAATAAAAAAAGGTATCTTAAAATCTAAACTTATTGGACAATGGGAAGGTTCCCCTGATAGGTTTTCCTTAAAAGATTTCAATGGAAAAATTATATTAGATTTAAAAAAAGGGGAATTTCTTCAAGTAACAAAAGAAACTCAAGCAATTGGACAGCTGTTAGGCTTATTCAGCATAACATCCCTACAAAAAAGATTATCGTTAGATTTTAGTGATTTTTTTTCTAGCGGATTATCCTTTGACATCATGAGTGGAGAATTTGAATTTAATAACTCTATAGCACAGACTAATAATTTTAATCTAAAGGGATCTTTTGGTGAAATGAGAATAAGCGGCACATCAAATATAAAAAATGAAACACATAAACAAAGCTTAACATATATACCAGATTTATCGTCCATGAGCTTAATATCAGGAACCTTACTTGGAGGCCCAATAGGAGCAGTTGCATCCATATTCTATGATAAAGTCCTCAAACAAATTGGAATAAATACTAATGAATTAGCAGCAGTTGAATACTCAATTATTGGCTCATGGAATAATCCAGAAATAAAATTGCTAGAACCATTTAAACCAGTGCCAAATTAATATATTCTAGTTAAATATTAAAGAGGCATTTATGGCGAGTATAGCAACAATACAACTAAATTCTGGACCAAATATACAGGCTAACTTACTTGTTGTTTCTAATATTTTAGAACAGATATCACAAACAAAATCAAAAATGGTTGTTTTTCCTGAGAATTTTGCTCTTATGCCAGAAAAGGACTCAGAATTTCTTTTACATGCAGAAGAGGATGGTAATGGCATTATACAAAATTTTGTCGCTGAGAATGCACAAAAATATAATATATGGATTGTAGCAGGTACAATACCAATCAAAACTAAAAAACCAAATAAAGTGAATGCCACCACATATGTTTTCAATAACTCAGGGGATGTGGTTTGTAGATATGATAAAATACATCTTTTTGATGTAAAATTGCCTGATGCTGATGAATCATATAATGAATCTGAAGTTTTTGAACATGGGAATAATTTTCATGTAATTGATTCTCCGATTGGAGTTACTGGTTTTGGTTGTTGTTACGACTTAAGATTTCCAGAAATTTTTAGATTGCAACACGCATCACATGTAGAAACCTTTATTTTGCCAGCAGCCTTTACCGAGCAAACTGGTAGAGTGCATTGGGAAACATTAGTTAGAGCAAGAGCGATTGAAAATTTATGTTATGTTGTTACTTCATGCCAAGATGGATACCATATAAGCGGAAGACAGACACATGGAAATACTATGATTGTAAATCCTTGGGGACAAATATTATCTAGATTACCTTCTGGGAATGGTTTTATTGAATCCGAAATTAATAGAAAACAATTGCATTCTATAAGAGAAAACTTTCCAGTTTTAGAGCACATAAGACTCTTGCCTAAAAAATGAGTTATATACAAGACTTTATTTTAAATAATCATGATTTAACAGATGAAAAACTCAATAAGGTTTTATCTAAAGCTTATTCAAGTAAAATAGATTTTGCAGATATATATTTTGAGCACACAAATGTTGAGAGCTGGACTATCGAAGATAGCATAGTGAAAAATGGAACATCATCAATTGATGGTGGGGTAGGAATACGATCGGTCATAGGTGATAAATCAGGTTTAGCATATAGCAATACATTTAGTTATTCTGATTTAGCAGAAGCAGCTAATATGGCACGATCTATTATTAAATCTGGAGAAAATAAAACAGCAAAAATCGGAAAACCAATAAAATTTAAAAAATTATATGACACATCGTCTCCTATTGGCTTAACAGATGATAAAGATAAAGTTAATTTTCTTAAAGATATTGATCAGTATATTAGACAAAAAGAACCTATGGTTGAGCAAGTTATAGTTACTTTAGCAGCATCTCATAGCTCTATACTTATTTTGAATACTGATGGCATAAATGCATTTGATGAAAGGCCGCTAGTGAGATTTAGTGTAATGGTAGTATTAAAAAAAGGCAAAAGAAGAGAAAGGGGATCATCTGGGGGAGGAGGTAGATTTGCATATAAGGAAATTATAGATACCAAATTCGGTTATAAATTTGCTGATGAAGCATTAAGACAAGCAACTGTAAACCTAGAAGCCTTGGATAGCAAAGCAGGGACAATGACTGTAGTTTTAGGCTCAGGATGGCCTGGGATTTTGCTTCATGAAGCTATAGGACATGGGTTAGAAGGGGATTTTAATAGAAAAAAAACCTCTGCTTTTTCAGGATTAATTGGAAAAAAAGTTGCATCTAGTCAATGTACAATAGTAGATGATGGCACTATTTCAAAAAGAAGGGGCTCATTATCAATAGATGACGAAGGGTGTGAAACCCAAAATACCATGTTGATTGAAAAAGGAATTCTTCGTGGATATATGCAAGATAAATTAAATGCACAGTTGATGAAAACTAAATCCACAGGAAATGGAAGAAGAGAAAGCTATGCATATCTTCCTATACCTAGAATGACAAATACATTCATGTTACCAGGACAATATCACAATAATGAAATTATAGAATCTGTTAAACAAGGTATTTATGCTGTCAACTTTTCCGGAGGACAAGTGGATATAACTAATGGTCAATTTGTTTTTACTGCATCAGAGGCATATATGATTAGAGACGGTAGAATATCTTCTCCAATTAAAGGAGTTACATTAATTGGAAATGGGCCTGAAGTATTAAAAAAAGTATCTATGGTAGGAAATGATTTAAAACTAGATGATGGAGTTGGTACTTGTGGAAAAGATGGACAAAATGTACCCGTGGGAGTAGGTCAACCTACACTAAAAATTGATGAAATTACTGTTGGGGGCACGAGAGTTTGAGTCAATTAGTTACTACACAAAGCATCAAGCAGACGTTATTGAAGATTATAACTAATTTAAATAAAAAGCATGATTATCAATTTAATGTTACAACATCAAATGGTTTTAGTATTAATTGTAGGTTTAAAGAAGTAGAAAATATCGAGTATCATAACGACACAGGAATGGTAGTAACTGTCTTCAATGATTATAAGAAAGGGATTGCCTCAACAAACGATCTATCAAGCGCAAGTATTGAAAAAACTATAGCAAAAGCAGAGAATATTTCTAAAAATACTCAACCTGACGAATATCAAGGTTTACCAGAATCAAATTTTACTTTATCTACATCAAAAAACTTAGGAATATTTTATCCAAAAGATTTAAAGACAGATGACATGGCTAGTATAGCTAAAACATGCGAGGAAGAAGCTTTTAATTTTGATAAACGAATAGTAAATTCAGAAGGCGCTACTTTTTCTGCAGCAAATAATGAACATATGATATTAAATACAAAAGAAGCTTTTGGATCATTTAAATCTACGGACTATTCTTTATCCTGTATAACTTTAGCGGAGGAGAATAAATTAATGGAAAGAGACTACTGGTACTCTTCTGCACGAGATTATAATAAATTAGAAACAGCAAAACAAATTGGCATTAAGGCTGCTAAAAGAACTATATCAAGACTAGGAGCTAAAACAATAAGCACACGTTCTTGTCCAGTAATTTTTTCACCAGAAATGGCATCATCTCTGATAGGTAGTTTTTTATCAGCTATAAGCGGGCCTGCAATATATAAAAAGTCTAGTTTTTTGCTAGAAAAACTTAATCAAAGAATCTTTCCTGAATTTATAAACATTAAAGAAAAACCTCATTTAGCTGATGGCTCAGGCACAAAACCGTATGATTGTGACGGTGTTTTAACAATAGAAAAAGATATTATTCAGAATGGAACCTTAAACACTTATTTGCTTGATACTTACTCTTCTAGAAAACTTAATATGAAATGTACGGGCAACGGAGTAATAACTAATATAACAATGGAGCCTGATTTACCTTGCCCTTCTAATTTAATAGAAACATTAGAGGATGGAATTTTAATAACAGAGATGATGGGGAGTGGAGCAAACATCCTAACAGGTGATTATTCCAGAGGTGCATTTGGTTATTTAATTAAAAATGGAAAAATAGAGCATCCTGTAACAGAAATAACTGTAGCATCTAATTTACTTAAGATGTTTGAGAATATTAAATCCATAGGTAATGATTTTGATCTAAGAAACAACATTAGAACAGGGTCTATTTTAATTGATAATATTACAATAGGTGGGACTACTTAAATATTTAAGGCTAAAAAAATAAATAATGTGATTAATATTAAAGTTAGCATATTGGATATTGTTATTTGTTTTAATAGAAAACCTTCAAAAACTCCAAATTTATTTCTCAGCACTCCTAAATTAATTTTTTCAACATAATTAAATAAACTTTTACTTATGTAATTATATGCTTTATCCATATATTCTAATTTATTCCTATAAAACCAATCTATATCAAGCGTAATTGTTTGAGTTCTTTTTAAATATTTTACACTTATAAAAAAAGCTAATGCTGAAAATAGTAGCAGATGAAGTTGTGATACCACATGATTTCCTGTATACGGAATATAATTTACTTTGTATGGTAATATTTCATATAATAAGCTTGGCATCATTCCCAGTATTATACATATTGCAGATGCTACTATCATTGATCCTTTCATAAAAATTGGAGGATCCTCCGTATCAATTTGTTGGTCTTTATGAAAAAACACAAACCAAGGAAATTTAATTCCAGCATGTAAAAATACTCCAGCCGAGCCAACTAACAATAGTAACCAAATAATTTCTAAATTCTGATGATAGCTTGCATCTATAATCATTGATTTAGAAATAAAACCAGATGTTAATGGGAATGCAGATATAGATAAAGCTCCAATAATACCGCAAGCAGCCGTTATTGGCATTGTTTTATATAAGCCACCCACATCACTACACTTTCTTTTGCCCGTCATATAAATAACACTGCCCGCAGACATCAAAAGCAAACCTTTGTAAATTATATGTGAAAATGCATGTGCAGCAGTTCCATTGATTGATAATTCTGTTCCTATTCCTATGCCTACAATCATAAAACCAACTTGATTCACAATGCTATATGATAGTATTCTTCTAATATCGTTTTCTAGAAGAGCATAAATTATTCCATACATAATCATGTAAACACCTAACAAAATTAAAATATAATTTCCTGCAAAAGTCATAATCAATACAAACACAGATGTTTTTGTAGTATAAGCAGATAAAAAAACAGTTGATGAATAACTTCCTTCAGGATATGCATCAGAAATCCATTGTGAAAAAGGTGGGGCTCCAGCATTTAATAATAAACCAGTTAAAATAAGACAGCTATACCAACTCTCAAGGTTTATAATTCTTATTGCTAAATTATTAGTATCTAAATATAAACCAATAATACCAAATAATAACATCAAACCCCCAAATAAATGCATTATTAGATATCTTTGCCCCGCTTTACCAGAATGAATAGAATCAGAAGACCATATAACAAAGGTTGAAGTTATTGCCATAATTTCCCAAAAAACATATAAAGTTAAAAAATCACCTGAAAAAATAACCGCAATGGAAGATGCTATATATATTAAAATTAATGCTTTTTCATTATCATTATTGTTATAAATTGAAAATACTTTTCCAATAATGCCAATTAACAGAAAAACTAAACAGAATAAAAATGAAAGATTGCTATATGAAAAATAGTGTATCGATATTTTTGTTGTTGCGAATATCAAATCTTTTTGCCCTGTAAAGACAATTAATATAATAAATGAAATCAATAATGAAATTAGTGATATATAATTTCCTCTTCCTTTGAAGATATAAATTAATATAGCTCCTGCTATTAATGCTATTGATGGATGCGTTATGAGATTGCTAATCATAATACGTATCATCCTTTTTGAAAATTATCGAAAAAGTTTTAGCTATAATAATTAAGCCCATACATGCTAAAAAACCATAAATTGGATAAAAGCCAATAATATTATCTATACCAAAATGTATTTTTTGGAAATCATAGAAAGAATATAAATAAGGGGTAATATTGACAAAAACGAAGAGTACATAGATTATATTTTTACGTGTTTTCATTTTAAAATTATATTCTCCTCAAGAAACATTATAATTGAATCTAGATTAAAAAATAGAATTATAGAAATTAGACCAATAATAATAACAGGTGCAATTAATTGCACATCTTCTTCGTTTTTTATTTCTGAGTTTATACTGTTGGGCATAAAATATGATCTGTAGATTAAAGGGAAGTAATAACTTGCATTTAAAATAGTACTCGCAATAATTAGTATCAGTAAATATAATTGATTTGACTCAATGATGCCGATAACTAAATACCACTTACTGATAAAACCAATAGTTGGAGGCAAGCCTACCATAATAAACGCCCCAAGAGACATTAATAAACATGTATACGGTAAACGAGATGATAATCCATCCATCTTTGTAACATTTTTTATCCCTGTTTGTGTTGCAATAGAACCTGATACTAAAAACAAGGTGATTTTTCCTAATGCATGAAAAATAATATGTAAGATAGAAGCTAAAATCGAGTACGGAGCTAAAATTGCGACTCCTAAAATAATATATGAAAGCTGTCCAATTGTAGAATATGCCAAACGTAATTTTATACTATCTTGTTTTAAGGCAATGATGGATGACAGTATAATTGTAAGTGATGCAAATAATATAAATAAATCAGCGCCTGTTTTTTTAAGAACATTTAATCCGAATATATAAATCATTATTTTTACTAAAATATAAACTCCTGACTTAACCACAGCTACAGCATGTAGTAACGCACTTACCGGTGTTGGAGCAACCATTGCTGTTGGTAGCCATTTATGAAAAGGCATGACTGCGCTTTTTGCAACTCCAAATAAAAATAAAATAATTAGAAGATTTATTAAATTGTAATCATGAGCAGAGAAAATACCATTTTCTGTATACGTTAGAGTGCCAGTTACATTATAGGTAATAATAATTGCAGGTAATAAAAATATTATTGATGTACCTAAAAGATAATATAGATATTTTTTACCAGATAAAATAGATTTCTCATCTGACTTAAAAGTCACCAAAGGGTAAGTAGCAATTGTTAATATTTCATAAAAGATAAAAGTAGTAAAGAGATTAGCAGAATATATAATTGCATTTGTTGACATCATAGAAATCAAGAAAAAAATAAAAAACTTCCCATGTCGTGGATAATCATTTAGTTTTAAGTACCTATTAGTATATATGGAAGTCATAAACCATAAGCCATTAGAAACAACAAGAAATACTAAACCTAAATAATCTAAATTAAATGAAATAACTATATTTTCTAAAACTTCAATAACATTTACTTCTTTATATAAGAATATATTTTTATTAATTAATATATGTATTGAAAAAAGAAAAGAGATAAAGCTAATTAATATATGAATTAAACCTGAAAAAGATTTATTTCTTATTAAATATAATAAAAATATGCTAAACAATAAAAAAGATAAATGAGGGATCATTAATGTCATTTTCCTGTAACCCCATAAAAGTCATTGCTTATATTTTCAGCTATACCAGAAGTAAGTGAAGTTTCTAGACCTAAATATATAGTCATTACAGTTAGCGTAATAATACAAAACATTTGATAAATTGAAATATTATTAATTGCATCATCATTATCATTAGTTGCAAAATATATTTTTTCTATTAACACCCAAACATAAGATAAAGTCATAAATGAAGTTAATAGTACAATAAATGTAAAATACCAATATTCTGACTTAAGCATAGCCGTAATAATATACCATTTACTAATGAACCCCGATGTTATTGGAAGCCCAATTAGACCAAGACCCAATATAAAAAAACAACTCATTAGTATTGGATATTTTTTTCCTAATCCAGACAAATCTTCAATTATTACATTTTGATTGTTTATAAAAATTACCGCGATTATTAAAAATAAACCCGTTTTGATTATTGAATGATTGACAACATGTATCAACGATGCTGTTAGGCCATCAGGAATTAACAACATGATAGCAATAATTATATAACCAAGTTGAGCTACACTAGAATATGCGAGCATTTTCTTTACTTCTTTTTGTTTTACTGCATACAAGGTCGACAAGAATACACCTAGAAGTGATATAAATAGTATAAATTGTGCTAATCCGTAATATTCCAGAGGGTTGATCGAATTAAGAATGTCTAAGAAAACTCTTAAAAGAATATAGACTCCAATTTTTGTTGAAGTACCTGCAAAGTAGGTGGTTACGATAGATGGAGCATAAGCATATGTTTTTATTAACCAACCATGTAGCGGAAATAAAGCAGATTTAATTCCAACACCCGCTAACAGTAACCCCAGAGCAAATACAATTGACTCCGAAAATTTTGCCTGTCCAATCTTCATTGCTAAATCATGCATGTTTAGTGTACCCGTGTGAGCATATAAAATACCTATTGCTAATAGTATAAATACAGCACCTATGCTTCCAATAAATAAATACTGCATGGCAGCAAGAAGCGTTCCTTTGTAGTTAGCTTGAGAAATAAGAAAATAACTAGATAAAGAAGAAATTTCTAAGAATACGAATAAATTAAATATATCATCTGTTAGCACAATACCTGAAAATCCAATATTACATAATAACCAAGCAATATAAAAAAGATATATGTTATCTTCATGTATTTGATGTTTTATAATATCTTTGCTCGAAACTAAGCATAAAAAACTTATTACATTTATAAATGTTAAAAAATAACAAGATAATAAGTCTGCATTTAATCTAATTCCTATTGGAGCTGGCCATCCCCCAAGCTCATATATAATGCTTCCATTATTGTATACTTCTGCGCCTAGGGCCAAAATTAAACTTATATTAATAAAAGACACAATCAAAGTAAGAGCATAAACAATATTAATCTTTCGTATAAGTAAAAGAATAGGAGTTAAAAGTAAAGGTAAGGTTATTATTAATATAGGTATTTGATTCATAAGTTAACCTAAGTCAATATCATCTTCTTCAATGGTTCCATACTTATCTTTAATTCTAATAATTAAAGCTAATGCTAAACTGGTAGTTGCAATACTTACAACAATTGCTGTAAGAATAAGTACATGTGGTAAAGGGTTAGAATATATAGATTGATCAGCGCTTATTATAGGTGGAACACCTCCTTCAACCTTGCTTATTAGTATATAGAATATAAATACTGATGATTGAAATATATTTAAACCTATTACTTTTTTTATTAGATTAGATTCTCTAACTATAATGAACAGGCCGATGAGAAATAATGTCATATTTAAAACATAAAGCATTACAATTTTTCTCCCATATTATTAAAGGAGTAAAAAATTAAAATCATAACATTGCTAACTGTTAGTCCAACTCCTAATTCTACAAGAAATATTCCTAACAGTTGCCCCTCTTTAGAAGAACTAAGCAAAGAATTATATTCTAAAAAGTTTAAACCTTGGATAATTCCCATAAAGCCAACTGCAATATAAAGCAATACACCAATAGCCATTAAGTTTTTTGTCATATTTATACTGAGAATAGAAAACCCAACTTCTAATCCAAAAATAATGTTATACAATATGAAGCCTGAAGCTATAATCACTCCAGCTTGAAACCCTCCGCCGGCTGAATAATCCCCATGAAATTGTATATACAATCCAAAAAGTAGTATTAAAGGTATTATTAATTTAGTGACAATTCTTAGTACTGTATGATGTTTCACGTTCTTCCCTTTGTATTTCTAAGTATTCCCAATACAGATATACCAGCTATAAAAATAACAATAACTTCACCTAAAGTATCAAAACCTCTATAGCCAGCCAATACAGAAGTCACAACATTTGGCACACCCATCTCTGTGGTAGAATTATTAATATAGTATTTGGTTGCTTGAGAATTATTTACAACATTTGCCTTACCAGGCTCTGGTAAATCATAAATTAATATACTAATTGAAATTAATAGTAAAAAAAATAATATTACGATTGGCACAGTACTTTTCTTAGTATCTGTTGCAATGATATCTACATATCTTATTGTGCTTAAAAATAAAATTGTTGAAATTCCTGCGCCAACCGCTGCCTCAGTTAGCGAAACATCTATTGCATCTAATAGTAAAAATATAAGAGCACACACCATACTAAATATTGTTGTGGATATAATAACTGAAAATAAATTTCTACTAATTATTACATAGATAGAAATCACAATTAAGACAGATAATAGAATATATAATAGCGCAATAGTCATTATTTTATTATTTCCTTTTTACTATATTTTAAAAAAGCTTGTGTTAGGACATGTATAGCAGTGCTTCCTGTAATATATAAAAAAATTAATATGAGAAAAAGTTTTACACTTAATAAAGTAAAACCATTATGTATTATTAAAGATAAAATAATTAACAAAGTTGAAAATGTATCAACTACAGAAACAGCATGAGTTCGAGATAAAAAGTCTTTAAACTTAAAACAGCCGATCGTTCCAATTAAAGCAGTTACTCCACCTAGGATTAATAAAATAGCCTCAATCATACTCATTACATTTTTCCTTATCTTCATAATATTTTAAAATTACTATCGTTGATATAAAATTAATTAGAGCATAAACTAAAGCAATGTCAGTAAAATCTTTTTCTATAGACAATGTTCCAGATAACAAAATTAATAAAACAATTTTTGTTCCAATTAAATTAGTAGCAAGAATTTTTGTATAAATTTCTTCAGCAAAAATAAACCTAAGTATAGATATTAATAGAGCAACTGAAATTAATGTAATAACTATAATATTAGCTTCAATCATTTTGTTCTTTTCCTTTCCTGTTTATATTTTGCTCTGTAGATAAAATTTTCTCACCCATAATATTTTTTTCTAATGATTCTTTAAACTGAGTATCAAGGGTGTGAACTGTAAAGTTATTTTTATCTATATCTATAGTGACAGTCCCAGGTGTTAGCGTAATAGAGTTTGCATATAGCACATTAGCAAATTCAGAATTTTGTCTTGACTTAATTTTGATAATTTCTGGGTTTATTTTTTTATTAGGGGTTATAATATATAAACACACTTTCAAATTAGACACTATAATTTCACGTAGTAACCAGAAAAAATACATAATTAATTTACTAATATTGAAGTTATGAAAACTAACCTCACGATCAACTAAATCCATTTTATTTATAATCCATACCACAAAGAAAGATGAGAGCAAACCAAGCATAATCATAAGTAAATCAGCCATACCAGAGAGCAAAAACCAAAAAATGAAGATAAGAATAAAGACTTTTAGTAAATGATTTCTTTGGCTGTAAGAATTATCCATACCTT
>CAJWJQ010000001.1:0-51607 GCA_913041905.1 uncultured Gammaproteobacteria bacterium | reverse complement strand
AGGAGAGGTGTCCGAGTGGTCGAAGGAGCATGCTTGGAAAGCATGTAAGCAGTTTCTGTTTCGTGGGTTCGAATCCCACTCTCTCCGTGCTAGTATGTATATATGAAATTTATTGCAATGAATCGATTCAAAATTATTTCAGGAAGAGAAAAGGAGTTTGAGGATATTTGGCGTAACAGAGAAACATACTTGTCTACTGTATCAGGGTTTATAGAGTTTCATCTATTGCGTGGTGAAAAATTAGAAGATTTTACACTTTATTCTTCTCATTCACTTTGGAATAGTAAAAGTGATTTTGTCGCATGGACAAAGTCTGAGCAATTTAAAAAAGCACACAAAGGGGCTGGAAGCCATAAGACTATTTATTTAGGACATCCTCAATTTGAAGGTTTTGATATTTTAGAAGGAATTTCTGAATCAAACAAATAAAGATTTCTAATATAATAATACGGTAGCTTGGTAGCATAAATAATTTTGCTATGCTAGGATAATTTATAATGAAGATTAAGTTACTTGTTATATTATTATTTATAACTCAAACAGCATTTGCTTTTATGTCTGGAATAGATGATAGAAGAGATACGCATGGAGAGTTAGAAATTATTGGAGCACATATACCACTTGCACCATCAGGAATGATGAATGCTGGGTATCTAAAACTTAAGAATCTATCTAATAAAAAAATAATATTTCATCAGTTTTCATCCCCTGTATACGATTCTGTACAAATACATAATATTGAATATGATAATGGTGTGGTTAAAATGAAACATACAGATACATTGGTTGTTCCAGCAAAATCCACAATTGAATTAAAGCCAGGAAATATGCATTTGATGCTGCAAGGGCCGAGACGAGATATAAAGGAGGGTGAAGAGATTCTGATGATAGGACAAGATGATGATGAGCGAAGATATATGCTTAAATTCATAGTTGTAGATCCAAGAAATAATAATGAAAATATGAAAGTTGACCACCACCATAACCATTAGCATTTTTAAAAATATTAATTAAATTTATAATTCACTGATTTCTACATGCTATAATATTTAACATGAGCAATAACAAATTTTTATTTATTTTATCTTTTTTATTAATCTTTTTTCCTAATAAAAATATTTTTACTCAATCCTTATCATCTAATGATGCTAAAGTTTATATAATAGAGCCTCAGAATAATAAAAATGTTACTAATCCAATAAAAATTATATTTGGCATACAAGGAATGAGTTTGTCGCCTGCAGGAATAGACAAAGAATTTTCTGGACACCATCATCTTCTGATAGATCTCGATAACTTGCCAAATTTAAAACAACCGATTCCATCTGACGAAAAACATTTGCATTTCGGAAAAGGGCAAACAGAAGCAATAATAAACCTAAAGAAAGGAAAGCATACTTTACAATTATTGTTAGGAGATTATTCACATATACCACATAAAAATCCTATTTATTCTAAAAAAATAATAATTTATGTTACAGATTAGTATATGGAAGAATTAAAACAAAAAGATAAAAATTATGTCCAAGAGTCTATTGAGTTTTTAGTACCATTTACCAAAACACTAGTTAGTATATTATCAACTACAAATTTAAAAAAATGGGATTTACAAAAAGAATTTAAATCATTACATCTTTCGAATTTATCAGAAAAAGACGGAACCATGAGCTCAGTGACAAAAGTTTTAGATTTCAATGTAGATATATTATATGCAAGTACAAGAAATTTTATACTTACTATTAAAGGAACGCTAATATATGAAGGATTCTGTATTATTATTACCAACAAAGGCATAGTAGTTAACGATAATGTATCGGAAACATTTATGCCTCTAGCTAAAGATTTAAAAATAGGTTTTTTAGAAAATTATAAAAACCCATATCTTGTTACAGAAGTTTTCTTAAATTATAGAGATAATTATAAGTAAAAAATATGAATGATAATGAAACCATTAACCAAGACTACTCTAAACGAATAGTTTTAAATACAAATACTGAACTATGGCATGATTCACCATCCAAAGGTGTCAAAAGAATATATCTAGAAAGAAATAATATGGGAGAGTATGCTACAGCATCATCTATTGTTAAATTTGATTCTAATAGCTCTTTTGATTCTCATGCGCATGAAAATGGCGAAGAATTTTTTGTTCTAGATGGAATATTTTCAGATCAATATGGAGATTATTCTAAAGGTACATATGTAAGAAATCCGCATAACTCAAAGCATAAGCCGTATAGTAAAAGTGGTTGCATGATATTTGTAAAGCTTAGACAGTTTCAGAAAAATGATGTCTCTAGGGTAGTAAAAGATACGTCTAATTTTCCATGGTTGCCTGGTTTAGTTCCAGGGCTATCGGTTATGTCTCTGCATGAATATAAATCGGAGCATGTTGCTATGGTTAAATGGGAGCCAAATACTCAATTTACCCAACATCAGCACTGGGGAGGAGAGGAAATACTTGTTATTGAAGGAGTTTTTTATGATGAGCATGGCATGTACCCTAAAGGAACTTGGATTAGAAGTCCTCATATGAGTTCTCATAAACCATTTACAAAAAATGAAGGAGCGCTAATTTTTGTTAAAACAGGACATATGGTGTAGTAATACAATATGGTTAATTGATAAGCTTTGAGATACAATATTTTATGAATAACGATGTTCTCGCCTTAAAATATAGGCCAAAATTTTTTAAAGAGGTTACAGGCCAAGACTTAATTATAGAAACTCTCATAAATTCTATAAAACTTAATAAATTACATAACGCTTATTTATTTTCTGGCACCAGAGGTATGGGCAAAACCACTATTGCAAGATTATTTGCCAAATCATTGTTATGTGAGTCAGGTATAAGCGAGCAACCGTGTGGAACATGTAGCTCATGCAATGAAATAGATAATACAAATCATTTAGATTTAATTGAAATTGATGCAGCTTCAAGAACCAAAGTTGAAGATACAAGAAATTTAATGGATAACGTACAATATGCTCCATCCTCATCTAGATTTAAGATATATTTAATTGATGAAGTACATATGTTATCTACAAAGAGCTTTAATGCTTTATTAAAAACGATTGAAGAACCGCCTGCACATGTTAAATTCCTTTTAGCTACAACAGAGCCTGAAAAATTACCTGATACAATACTTTCAAGATGTTTGCATTTTAAATTAATATCAGCTTCTGAAACAACCATTATTAGTCATCTTGAAAATATTCTAAATCAAGAAAATATAAAATATGATATTTCTGCGCTTGAGACGATAGCAAGAAATGCAAATGGAAGTATTAGGGATAGCTTGAGCATAACAGAACAATGTATATCCTTTTGTAATGGAAATATAATCGAAGACAAAATTAATTTGTTGTTAGGTAATATAGGGTATGACACAATTAATAAAGTAATAACTGCAATTGCAGATAAAGATGCTGAATCATTAGTAACTTTTATTGAATCTATCGATGATAATATAAAATTAGATATAATATTAGATCAAATAACTAGCGCTTTCTTCAAATTAACTTTATTAAATATAAATAAAAATTTATTAGATAAAGAACATTTAAATTATGATTTTCTTACATCCATACATCAAAAATTTACAAAAGAAGATTTACAACTGTTTTATCAAATAGCAATTTCATCAAAAAAAGATTTTAGATATGCTGCAGATAAAAAAGATTATTTAATTATGATTTTATTAAGAATGATTATTTTTTCAGAAAATGATAATAATTCTATTGAAAATGATAAAATTACGACAGAGAAGACAAATAATTTAAAATCAAATAATGATGCTAATGATGATGTTGCTAATATAAAAAATAATTGGCATAAAACTGTTAATGAATTACCTTTAGATGGGTTAGCTTTGCATTTAGCAAATCATTCTGTATTTGATGTTAATAATAATAATTATACACTTAAAATTAATCAGCAAAAAAAAGATATTTATCCACAGACATGTATTGATGATCTAGTTAAGATAATTCAAAAACATTATTCTATTACCTCAGATATTGCTATAGAGTATGATAATAATCTAGATACACCAACAATCATTGAAAAAAAACTTAGCGAGTCAGAGGCTAGCAATCGTTATGATAAAGTAAAAGATAATCCAGATATTAATAAAATACAGAAAATATTTGATGCTAATATTGACAAAGATTCTATAAAAAAAATAATTGACTAAAATGGAGAGATAGATGGGATTTATTGACAAAATGAAACAAGCAAAAGACATGTATGGAAACATGAAAAAGATACAGCAGGAAATTGATAAAATAGAATGCACAGGAGCTTCTAAAGATGGTTTAGTTAGCGTAATAGTTAAAGGAAACCATCATGTGCATAGTATAAACATTAATGATTCTTTGCAAAATACAAGTATAGATATGAATGTTTTAGAAAAAGGTTTATTGGGTGCATTAAATGATGCTCACAACAAGGTAGATAAAGAAATTAAAACAAAAATGGGAGGAATGATGCATGGCGATCTTAAACTTCCTTTTTAACTATGAAAGAGTCTAAATATTTAAATGACTTAATAGAAGCTCTCACTATATTACCTGGCGTTGGAAAAAAATCTGCACAGAGAATGGCTTATATTTTATTAAGAATGAGTAAAGACAAAACTATTAATTTATCTAATAAATTATCCAAAATAACCACAGATGTTTCGTCTTGTAATGTTTGCGGCATATACTTGGATAGCGAAGATGCTATTTTACAAAAAAATTCTGACAAACATTTATGCATTGGAGCAGGAAGAGATGAGAGTAAAATTTGTGTAACAGAATCTCCTGCAGATATCTACATAATAGAAAACAGCACTGATTATAATGGAGATTACTTTTCTTTAACAGGTAATTTGTCACCACTTGATGGCAGAGGTCCTGGTGAAATAGGAATCATACGTTTAGAAAAAAGATTGAAAGAAAATAATATTAATGAACTAATTTTAGCTACTAGCACAACTGTTGAAGGTGAAGCAACCGCACATTATATTCAACAGCTTGCATTTAAACATAATATTAAGGTATCAAGAATAGCATTTGGAATACCATTGAATGGTGAGCTAGGGTACCTTGATAGTGACACAATATCACACGCCTTTAATGAGCGGAAAGAACTTTAATTTTATTAAATTTTAATAAAATAATCAATTTTTGCTGCACAAATAAAATCATTTTCGGACAAACCATTAATTGCATAAGTATAATAAGTAATTTTTGCAGTATTATAATGAAAAATAATTTCTGGATGATGGTCTTCAGTATGAGATATCCACGCAATCATATTAATTATAGATATCATTTCATAATGATTTTTTGTTTTAAACTCTTTGTAAATTTTTTTATAATCATCGGCAATTTTCCAATCCTTATTAAGTTTCGATAAAAACTTTTTTGCCTCATCTTTTTCTAAAGACTCTATCCCACCTTCACAAGGCGCACATTTTCGTTTCTCTAAATCTTTAAGGTTTGTCATTTTTTTTCAAGATTATTTATTCTGTCAAAAACACTTGGGTGACTGTAATAAAATATTGAATATAGTTTACTTGATTTTATTAAAGATAAATTACCTCTGTAAAGCTTAAGCAAAGATGATACCAAATCTTTTCTATCTGTAAAAACTTTAGCATAATTATCTGCTTCAAATTCATTTTTACGTGAATAAGAAGATAAAAGAGGCATTAAAAAGAAGGATATCATAGGTGATATGAGTATAAACATTATTGCAATAGATGAGGTTGATGTTGAGTATAAACTTATATTATTAGTGAATGCAACTGAGAGAAAAGTATAAAAAACAAATAAAAAAATTAAGCTTAGTAAACTAAATAGTAATGTTGATTTTAAAATATGTTTTTCTTTATAATGTCCAATTTCATGAGCTAGCACAGACCTGATTTCATTTTTGTCTAAAATATCAAGAAGCGTATCAAAAAATACAATCCTTTTTTTTCCAAATAAGCCTGTGAAGTATGCATTAGAGTGAGAGGATCTTTTGGATCCATCCATAATATACAAATCTTCAATTGGGAATTCTGTTTTAGCTGTGAGTTCATTAATAGAGTATGTAAGTTTATCGTCATCAAGTTTTTTAAATTTATTAAATATTGGCGCTATGAGGGTTGGAAAAATATATGCGGTCAAAAGATTTACAAAAATAAATAATAGCCATACATAGAACCACCAGAAATCAGCAGACATATGATAAAGGTATTCAAATGATTTAAACAATAATATGATGATGAGCAAGCTTAATATTGTTGAAACCATATAATCTCTAATGAATAGCTTTTTTGAAGTCTTGTTAAAACCAAATCTCTCTTCAAGCACAAAAGTTTTATAGCAATTGATTGGAAGATTAACCAATGTAATCGTAAGGTAAAAAATAATTATCACGAGCAACTCTTTATCAAATATATTATTTGTAATTGTTGATGAGTAATAATTAAGCACATCTAAACCACTTAAGAAAATAATAAAGCATATCACTGATATGCCAATAACTGTGGACACCATTGATATCTTTAGTTTCTCAATATTGTAGCAATTTGATCTATCTACAAACTCTTTGTCTATACCCAATTTATTCATTTCACCATCTGACACATGAGCTGATGAGATAAATTTCATTTGATATATATCTAATGTCAGTTTGCATATGCTATAAATAATTACCAAAAAAAGAATAAAACTCATATAACCTCGTAAAATTTACATTCATATGCATTTATATTACTCTAAGACAATGAAAGAGAAAAGTAACTTAATATGGATAGACTTAGAAATGACAGGTCTAGATACTAAAAATGATTATATTATTGAAATTGCCAGTATAGTTACCGATAAAAATTTAAACATTCTTGCCGAAGGTCCTAACCACGTCATACACCAACCAGATGAAGTTCTTAATAACATGGATGATTGGAATACTAAGCAACATAGTAGGAGCGGTTTAACAGATAAAGTTAAAGAGAGTACTATAAATGAGTCACAGGCTGAAAAATCTACTATTAAATTTTTGGAACAATTTATATTTAAGTCCAGCTCTCCATTATGTGGTAATACCATATGTCAAGATCGTCGTTTTTTAGCAAGATGTATGCCTGATTTAGAAGAATTTTGCCACTATAGAAATATTGACGTTTCATCTATTAGAGAATTAGGTAAAAGATGGTTTTTTGAAGATACAGATAATTTTCAAAAGAAATCTTCACATCGTGCCTTAGGGGATATCAGAGAATCTATAGAAGAGTTAAGATACTATAGAAAAACTATTTTTAAACTTTAAACTTAACTAATTTTAAATGATATTCATTTTTTCTGCCTAGAATATTTGTATCATTCAAAAATTTATCATTCATTTTAGGGTAATCTTTAGAATAGTGAAGACCTCTGCTTTCTTTTCTTAGTAAAGCTGACTGTATAATAAGCTTAGATATATGTATTATGTTTCTCAATTCTAATAAATCAGAGCTTATTATATATTTTTGATAATATTCAGTTACTTCATTTTCAATTAAATTTATTTTTTCTAAAGCTATATGAAGATTTTTTTCACTTCTAACAATGCCAACATAATTCCACATAATTTTTCTAAGTTCATCCCAGTTATGACCTACAATGAAATTTTCTTTTGATTCGGTAACATAACTATCATCCCATTGGGGTAGGTCAGTAAATAAGTTTTCATTATTTAAAAAGAAGTTGTTCTGAATTGATGTAGAACATTTTTTAGCCATAACTATACACTCTAATAATGAGTTACTTGCAAGTCTATTTGCTCCATGAAAACCTGTACAAGATGCCTCACCTATTACATACAAATTAGATATTTCTGTTTCACCTGAAATATTTGTTTTAACTCCTCCGCAAGTATAATGAGATGCTGGAATCACTGGTATAGGTTGTTGTGTAATATCAATTCCCACACTTAAACATTTGTTGTATATGGTGGGAAATCTTTTTTTAATATATTTAGATGACTTATGACTAATATCTAAGAAAACATGGTTGTAACCATATGTTTTCATTTCATTATCAATGGCTCTTGCCACTATATCTCTAGGAGCCAATTCTTTTCTTGAATCGTAATTAGACATAAACTGTTCTAAGTTTGGTGTTAATAATTTTGCTCCTTCACCTCTCATAGATTCTGAAATTAAGAAAGATTTTATTGATGGATGATACAGGCATGTAGGATGAAATTGTATAAATTCCATGTTAGATATAGTACATCCTGCTCTCCATGCTGCAGCTATACCATCGCCAGTTGAGGTATTAGGGTTTGTAGTAAATTGATATATTTTACTAGCACCCCCCGTTGCTAGAATAAGATTTGAACAGTTAATTGTATGAACAGTATTTGTATTTCTTTGGAAAATATATGCTCCAAGACATACCTTCTTAAATTTTATTTCACCATATATCAAATCTATTATTTGAGCATCCTCTATAATTTTTATATTATTTTTTGATTTAACTAATTTACTTAAATCTTTATGTAATATATTTCCTGTTTCATCATTTATGTGAGCTATTCTCCTTTCACTATGACCTCCCTCTAGGGTTAAGTTTATTTCATTCCTTTTTTTAGTAAATTGTACTTCGTTATCAGTAAGCCACTTAATGCAGTCAGGACCCTCTTTTATTATTTCTTTAACTACATCTAGGTTATTTAAATGATGACCATTTTTTAAAGTATCGTTCTCATGTTTAATTAAACTATCACTCTTAGAGAGAACTGACGCTATTCCACCTTGAGCCCAAGCTGTGGAGCATTCATTTAACTTACTTTTTGTAATTATTGTAATTTTTAAACTACCAGGAAGCATCAGCGCCAAACTTAACCCAGAAAGACCTGATCCAACTATTAAAATATCTGTGTTTTTAAGTTTGCTCATATATAATAAAGTATCATCTAATCGTAAATTTGTAAAAACGGGTATTTTATATTGATAATTGATGATGACAGAGAAATTATAGAAAGCATTGTAGATGGTGATACGGCCAAATATGAGATAATAGTTAAAAAATATCAAATACGTGTTATTAATCTGTGCTTCAGATATACAAAAAATTACTCTGATGCTGAGGAAGTGGCTCAAGAGGCCTTTTTAAAAGCATATAGGTCTCTAGAAAGCTTCAGATTTGATAGTAAATTCTATTCTTGGCTCCACAGAATATCAATAAATTGCTCATTAAATTACATAAATTCAAAAGAAAAAGTAAAAGAAAAGGAAACTATTTCTGAAAATACTTGTCTAATTGATGAGAGGAGAGGAGTTGGGGATAGACCAGATGAATATTATAATTTGTCGGAACTGTCAGAAGTAATAGAAAAGACCTTTGAAGGACTACCAGAGGAGTTAAAATTGATTGTGAAACTTAGGGAAATTGATGATTTGAGTTATGATGAAATATCAAATAAAATAGGTATTCCTATAGGAACAGTTAGATCAAGATTGCATAGGGCTAGAGAAATTTTGATTAAAATTATAAAAAATAGTTATGAATAAGAATTTGAAAGAAATAGAATATTTAGCAATAGTGAAAGCTGTGTTAAAGAAAGAATATCCTAAAAAAATATCTAAAAACTTTTCAGATAAAGTAATGGTAGAAATATATTCTACTTATAATTCTATCTATAATAATAATTTTTGGACATATGGGTTACGGATGGCAAGCGTTTTTGTTTTTGCGACTATTACTCTATTTGTATTAGGAAATTTTACCACTAACCAAGTCCGATATACTAAATCTACGATTACGAATGATTTATCAGCACCTTCTAAGAACGTGATTAATAAAATTGAATGCAATGATTTAAATGATAATAAAAAGGTATTAAAAGATAAAGAAATTATAAAATGTAAATAATGAAAAAACTCTTTAAACCTTTAGCAATAGTATTAATATCTTTAATTTTAACCCCAACTAAAATTTTCTCTGCTGACTCTTTACCTAATTTTACAGAAGTTGTTGAAAAGAACATTCCATCAGTTGTAATTGTAAATGCAAAAAAAAATATTGACCAAAATAATAATCCTAGATTAAACGTTCCCAATGTTCCTGATGAGTTTAAACCTTTTCTTGACAAATTCTTTAATGGGAAACCGCCGCCAGGCAATCAATCTAGAACAACCCCAAGTTTTGGCTCAGGATTCATACTATCTACAGACGGCTACATTATGACAAATAACCATGTAGTATCTAATGCAGATGAAATAACAATAAGATTAAGTGATGATACAGTTTTAGATGCCAAATTAATTGGACAAGATGAAAGAAGTGATTTAGCGCTTTTAAAAGTTGAAGCAAAGAACCTTCCTATTGTTTCTATTGGAGATTCCAATAGCCTTAAACTCGGAGAATGGGTTTTAGCTATTGGATCACCATTTGGATTTGATCATACAGTTACCGCTGGTATAGTTAGTGGGAAAAAAAGAAACTTACCAAATGAAAGTTATGTCCCTTATATTCAAACCGATGTTGCAATAAACCCAGGAAATTCTGGTGGTCCATTGTTTAATTTACAAGGAGAAGTAGTTGGTGTAAACGCTCAAATATATACAAGGTCTGGTGGGTTTATGGGTGTTTCTTTTGCAATCCCATCAGAAACACTTAGCAATGTTTATAAACAATTAAAAGATGATGGAAAAGTTAAAAGAGGATGGCTTGGAGTTTTTATACAACAAGTTGACAAGGATTTAGCAGAAAGCTTTGGTTTGGATAAAGCAAAAGGAGCAGTAGTTGCAAGAATTTTAGAAAACAGCCCAGCTGAAAAAGCAGGACTGAAACAAGGAGATATAATACTTAAGTTTGATAATAAAGAAATAAGAAAATCTAAAGATTTACCATTAATGGTTGGCTCAACAAATGTGAACGCAACAGTAAAAATAGAGTTATTACGTGACAAGAAGGTTATAACAAAATTTATTAGAATAGAAGAACTTCCCGATGATGATATGATTGCGGGCATGAAAGAGAAGACGATAGATAAAACCACTGTATCAGGTCTAACCGTAAGTGATATTAATGAAAGTATGAAAAAAAATCTAAATATCTATGGGGGCGTTAAAGTAGATAAAATTTCTGCTGATCAATTAAATAACTCAAAAATTAAAGTAAACGACATAATAACGCATATAAATAATAACCCAATTTATAATACTAAGGATTTTGAAAAAGAAATAAATGGTTTGTCAAAAAATACTTTAGCGAATCTATTAGTTTATCGTGATAATACCCCGTTATTTTTAGCAATAAAAATTTCTAAATGATTGATGTTTGAGTATGCTTCGCTATCATATAGATAGATGAAAGACATACGGAATATCTCAATAATAGCTCATATTGACCACGGAAAATCCACTCTTGCTGATAGATTAATCGAAAACTATGGAATCATTAATTCTAGAGAGATGCAAGAACAAATGCTTGACTCTATGGCTCTTGAGAGAGAAAGAGGAATAACTATAAAAGCACAAACCGTATCTTTAATTTATAAAGACAATGGTAAAGAATATAAAGTTAATATTATAGATACTCCTGGACACGTTGATTTTTCATATGAAGTGTCTAGGTCACTTTCAGCGTGCGAAGGTGTATTATTAGTTGTTGATGCTACCCAAGGAATTGAGGCTCAAAGTATTGCCCACGCATCATTAGCCATTAACTTAGGTTTAAATATTATACCAATAATAAATAAAATTGACTTACCATCAGCAAATATAGAGTCAGTAAAAAATGATCTTTCAGATTTCCTACAGATTGATTCAGCAGATATTATAGAGGTCAGCGCTAAAACAGGATTCGGAGTCAATAATATTATGCCTGCTGTTATTGATAGAATTCCTCCGCCAAAATTATCACAAGATGATTATGCAAAAGCATGTATTGTAGATTCTTGGTTTGATAATTATTTAGGAGTTGTTGTGTTAGTTAAAATTGTTAGCGGCAGCCTTAAGCCTAAACAAAAAATAAAAATCTTATCAAATAAGAAAGAATTTATAATTGATAAGGTGGGTATTTTTACTCCAAAAATTACTTACCTAGATAAGTTAGACGTAGGAGATGTAGGTTTTATAATTGCTTCTATAAAAAATTTAAATGCAGCACCAGTTGGCGATACAATAGTTGATTATAAAGCAGAACAACCATTGGCATTACCTGGTTTTGAAAAAATTCAACCAAGAGTTTTTTCAGGATTTTATCCCATAGACTCAAAGAATTATCAAGATTCAAAAAAAGCATTAGATAAATTATCTCTTAATGATAATTCATTTACCTATGAATCAGAAAATTCATTGTCGCTAGGACATGGTTTTAGGTGTGGCTTTTTAGGATTATTACATATGGAAATTATTAGAGAAAGGTTACTTAGAGAATACAATTTAGATTTTTTGATGACAATACCATCTGTTACTTATAAAATTGAGACAAAAAACAATAAACTTTTAGAAATTAAAAGTCCAAAAGATTTACCTGAGCAAACCCAAATAAAAAATTTTTTGGAACCTATTGCTGAAATCAAGATAATTACACCATCTGATTATTTAGGATCTATTATTGAATTATGTATCAATAAAAGAGGAAAACAAAAAAATTTACAATATCGAACAAACTCTGTTGAGATTATATTTGAGATCCCTTTATCTGAGATAATTTATGATTTTTTCGATAAATTAAAATCATTAACAAAAGGATATGCGTCTTATGACTATACAATTATCGATTATAAAGAAAGTAATATGATAAGATTAGATATTCATGTTAATAAGAAAAAAGTAGATGCTCTCTCACAAATAATGCATAAAGATGATTCGTATAGAAAAGCTAGGCAATTAATTGATAATTTAAAAAATCTAATACCTAGGCAAATGTTTGAGATTTCCATACAAGCCTGCATAGGTTCTAAAGTATTGGCATCAACGTCTGTACGAGGCTATAGAAAGGATGTTACCGCAAAATTGTATGGAGGGGATGCTACTAGAAAAATGAAATTGATTGAAAAACAAAAAGAAGGCAAAAGAAAGATGAAAAAAATTGGTAATGTTGATATACCAAAAGAAGCTTTTTATGAATTCATGATGCCCAAAAAATAATATGGATTTTACACTATTATTAATATTAGCAACATTTGCCAGCGGTTTATTTCTGCTTTTAATGAAAATAGGTAATGAAAACATTAAAAGTTTTGAGCTAATTAACTTTACTGCATCACTTTTCCCTATTTTATTTTTTGTCTTAGTCATAAGGTCATTCATAGTAGAACCATATAGAATACCTTCTGGCTCTATGATACCAACCTTGCTTGTTGGTGATTTTATATTAGTGAAGAAGTATGAATATGGGATAAAATTACCTCTGACTAATTATACGTTAATTGAAAATGAAGACCCTAAATATGGTGATGTAATAGTATTCAAATATCCTCAAGATAAAAATATAAATTATATAAAAAGAGTTATTGCATTGCCTGGAGACTCTATTAAGTATGTTAACAAAGAAGTTTTTGTAAATGGTGAAAAATACACACAAACTTTAATTGAAGATAATTATATTTTTAAAAATGAATTGCATAATCATATATTATTTAATGAAACTAATAGTATTAAGCGGTATAAAATAGCAAAAAATCCTGATCCAGGTCAAAATTTTACTTATGTTGTTCCAAAGGACACTTATTTTGTTCTTGGAGATAATAGAGACAACAGTAATGACAGTAGATATTGGGGACCTGTCCCTAAACAAAATTTAATAGGCAGAGCTTTTATGATATGGATGTATTGGAACTCTAATAGTTCATACTCAGCTTTTGATAGAATAGGCTTACCTATAGATTAGTTTATGATTAATAGAACTAAAGATGTAGATTCAGTAAAATTAAAGATTAAAGAATTATTTAATTATACTTTTAAAAACGAAACATTGCTTTTAGAAGCATTTTCACATAAAAGTTTTAGTAAAACAAATTATGAAAGACTTGAGTTTTTAGGCGATGCAGTTATAAGAATAGTTATTTCTAATCTTTTGTTTAAAAAATACCCTAAATCTAATGAAGGCGAGCTATCAAGAGAAACACAGATTCTTGTAAGTAAAAAATCAATTGCAAAACTTTCAAACGAGTATAAATTAGCTGACATTTTGCTGTATAAAAATTTAAAAATAAAATCAAACACCCCTCTAAGGACATCAATAGCTGCTAATTTGATGGAATCCCTTATAGGAGCATTTTTTATAGATGCTGGTTATCTTAAAACAGAAACAATAATTAAAAATATTTATAAAGATTTACTTAAGAAAAAAAATAAAATAGGAGAAAAAGACCCTAAAACTAAATTACAAGAATATATGCAATCTATTAATAAACCGTTGCCTATATATAAAACAAAAAGACTTCCTAGTCCTCCGCACAAGCCAAAATTCGAGATTACATGTAAAATTAATGTTGACCCTAAATTAGCAAGTCATATTTGCTCAACAGTACAAGAAGGGCAACAAAAAACTTCTAAATTTTTATTAAACAAAATTAAAAATGAAAAATAATATTTATATTGCAATTGTGGGGCAAAGTAATACCGGAAAATCTTCATTAGTTAATTTTATTTGTAATAATTATGTTACTACTGAAAGTAATAAATTACAAACCACGAGACTAAATTTAATTCATGAGGTTAATTATAAAGAAAATAAATTTTTTCTATATGATACGCCCGGTATATCATTAAAAAATACCGATTTACTTTCATCATCAATGAAAAATTCATATATTAAAACTCTCGGGTTTATTGATTTCCTTATTATCATGGTAGATGTAAATAGTAAGGAATTTACATATGAACAATCTATTATAAATTTAGCTCAAGATCATAATCTTGTAATAATAATCTTGGTTAATAAAATAGATTTAATAAAAAATAAAGATGAATTAATTGAAATAAAAAAGAAAATACAAGATAAATTTAGTCATAGTATTTATTTTATATCTGTTAAAACAAAAGAAGGCACAACAGAATTACTTAGCACGATAAAAAATTCTTCAATAAATACAAATAGAATACTAACTGAAGTATCAGATACACAAATTAAATTATCTATTCAGGAAATTATACGTGGGGTTATTAATGACAAAACTCATAGCGAGGTTCCTTATGATACAGCTGTGCATGTTGAAAAATTCCAGGTTAGCAAAAGTTTGATAAAGGTAGAAGGAATAATAGTGGTAGAAAAATTAAATCAAAAAAAAATCATTATTGGTAAAAATGGATTAATGATAAAAAATATTGGAATAAAGTCTAGAGACTATTTAGAGAAAATTTATAATAAAAAATTTTATATATCATTAGAGGTAGTGGTTAAAAAAAATTGGAAAAATAATTATAAGTTTCTTAAAGAGGTGGGGTATATAGATTGAGGAATAATCTTATAAGCTCATTCATCATACATTCAAGACCTTATGGTGAAACAAGTATGATATTTGACATATTAACTAAAGAGAAAGGACTTGTTTCTGTTCTTGCAAAGGGAATTAAGCAAAAAAAAGATTTATCAATATTACAACCATCCAGAGAACTTCTTTTAAATTTTACAAATGCTAATTTACCTATATTAACTAAATATGAAATTTTTGGTACTGACAATTTAATTAACGCAAAATTTCTGCTAGAAATTTTATATTTTAATGAGTTAATTTATAAATTTACCCCAAGAAATGAACCATGCTCCTCATTATATGATCTCTATAAATCGTATGTAGAATATATAAAAAATACAGAAGATTCATCTGATATCATAATAGTAGGATTTGAGGTACTTTTCTTGCGAGAAATTGGTTATGAGATAACACTAGACCATTCACTAGAAGGTAGTATAAACCCAGAAAAATACTATTCTTATAATTATCAAGCAGGGTTTAAAGAAATAGAAAACAATAAGAGTTTAGATATTTCTATAACAGGAGTTGATTTATTAAATCTTATAAGACATAAGTTTTCTTTGATATCAGAATTAAATAAAGTTAGAAGAATTAATAAAGGCATTATTAATAGACTTGTTGGCGAAAAAAAGATTAAAAGCTATGATATTTTAGATTAAGATAAGTTGTTTTTCCATACAGATACTTTATCTTGATTTAATTCTAATATATAACTTTTGTCATACCAATCACCAAGGACAATTCTTTTCACTTCTTTATTGTTACAAAATATTTTGTGTATATTAGGTCTGTGCGTATGCCCATGAATTAAAATATCTACATTATACTTTAATATAATTTTTTTTACTTCTTCACTATTTACATCCATTATAAATTCATCTTTATTGTCAGTTTCACTTTTACTTTTTTCTCTTAAATTTTTTGCTAATAATAATCTTTCATTTAAAGATTTTTTAAGCATTTCTTTTTGCCATTTTTCAGACCTGACCATCTGTCTAAATTTCTGATATTCTATATCATCAATGCATAACGTGTCACCGTGCATTAATAAAATTTTTTTATTATATAAGTTTATTACCGTTGGATCATTTAATAATTTAATTCCGTTTTCTTCACAATATTTTTTAGAAATCATAAAATCTCTATTTCCATGCATGAAATATATATTTATATTTTGTGAAATTTTTTTAATTAATTTAAATACTTCTTGTAATCCAATAGCAGGGTCATCATCGCCAACCCAATATTCAACAAAATCACCAAGTATATAAATAGTTTTTACATCATTATTTAAATTATCAAGAAAATTTATAAAAAAATTTATAACATTGGGTCTTTTATTATCGAGATGTAAATCAGAAATGAATAAAGTAGACATTCTTAACTATCGATTAATTCAGCACTTTCAATAACAATATCAGCTAAAGGTACATCGGCGTGCCCAGCTTTATTGCCTGTTTCTGCATTACCAATACTTTCAACAATTTCTATTCCTTCAACAACTTCTCCAAAAACACAATAGCCATAACCATCTGGAGAATTTTTCATATCTAAAAAATCATTATCTTTAAGATTAATAAAAAACTGAGATGTTGCTGAATTAGGATCACTTGTTCTTGCCATTGCAATAGTTCCTTTCTTATTGCTGATATTATTATTAGATTCATTAACGATAGGTGGATCTGTAGATATCTCAGACATATCTGAGAGATGCCCTCCGCCCTGAATCATAAAATTATTGATAACCCTATGAAAAACTGTGCCATTATAATTTCCACCTTCTACATAATTAATAAAATTTTTTGATGTTTCTGGAGCGTCTTCAGAAAATAATTTAATTATTATATTCCCTTTATTTGTATTAAGTTTTATCAAAGTTCTTTCCTCTTGTTCATTAATTCCTATTTTACTGCAACCATAACTAAATGTTATAGTAAGACACATTAGAGTGAATAAAATTATTTTTTTCATAAATTTTAATCTAAATATAGCGTGAATATATCATATCATGACAATAAAGTTATTTAATACCATAAATAGAAAAAAAGAAGAATTTATACCTGTAAACAAGGATAAGGTAACAATATATGTTTGTGGTCCTACTGTGTATAGTCATCCACACATAGGGAATGCTAGAGCAGCTATAATTCCTGATATATTATTTAGATTGTTAAGTGTTAAATATAACGAAGTTGTCTACATAAGAAATATTACCGATGTAGATGATAAAATATCAGAAGCTGCTAACAAATCAAATAAAACAGTACATGATATAAGTGCTAAGTTTACTAAAGTTTATCACGCTAACATGCAAGCCTTGGAAATGATAAGCCCAACGCTTGAACCAAAAGTTACTGATAATATTCCAGAGATTATAAATGCAATTAAGGATATCCTAGATTCGGGATATGCTTATATTTCTGAGAAGCATGTGCTGTTCGACACAGTTAAATATAAAGAGTATGGACAATTATCTAAAAAGAATTTTGATGAAATGATTGATGGAGCACGAGTTGAAGTTGCCTCTTATAAAAAATCACCCAGAGATTTTGTTTTATGGAAACCATCAAATTCTACTATGCCAGGTTGGGATAGCCCTTGGGGTATTGGCAGGCCTGGATGGCATATCGAATGTACTTCAATGATTAAAAAAATCATTGGAAAAGAAACCACTTTAGATATACATGGAGGAGGGAATGATTTAATTTTCCCTCATCATGAAAATGAAATTGCCCAAGGAAGTTGCATGTCCTCGGCAAAATATTGTAATTATTGGTTTCACAATGGAATAGTATTAGTCGATAAGAAAAAAATGTCTAAATCATTAGGAAATGTTATTTTAATTGAAGATTTGTTAAAAAATCATTCGCCAATAACTATCAGACTGGCCTTGTTATCAGCACATTACAGGCAACCACTAAATTGGACAGATAGAACCATAGCAGATGCTCACAACCTTATTACAAAGTACAGATCTTCCATTGAAAATATAGAATTTACTAAAAAGCTGGAGCAAACAGATAATGAAATACTTAATATATTGTCTGATGATTTAAATACTCCTGAGGCAATTACATATTTATCAAAATTATCTAAATATGCAAAAAAGAATACTAAAGATGCTAAAAAATTAATTAACGCAGCATTATTTTTAGGAATTAATTTATTGGATAAAAGCCAATCAATAAAAATTGAGCAGGTTGACGAAGATTTAATAAATAAGCTCATATTAGAAAGAAATGAGTCACGTTCTAAAGGAGACTACAAAAAAGCTGATGAAATAAGAGGTAAGCTTGCAGCAATGAGAGTAAAAATAAAGGATATGGACGGCAAGACTATCTGGGAATATATTTCTAATTAACTTATTAATTTTAAAAATATAATCTATAGGTATAATATGCATATCTACGGGGTGTAGCGCAGCTTGGTAGCGCGGCTGGTTTGGGACCAGTAGGTCGTAGGTTCGAATCCTATCACCCCGATGATAATTTTGCGCCTGTAGCTCAGTTGGATTAGAGTACATCGCTACGAACGATGGGGTCGGAGGTTCGAGTCCTTCCAGGCGCGATTATTATGATAAAATTAAAATAATGGTGGATGTAGCTCAGTTGGTTAGAGCTCTGGTTTGTGGTACCAGTTGTCGTGGGTTCGAATCCCATCATCCACCCATAATTTGCGAGAGTGGCGGAATTGGTAGACGCGCTGGTTTTAGGTACCAGTACCTTTGGTGTGAGAGTTCGAGTCTCTCCTCTCGCAAATAAAATTTAAGTTAAAACATATTATGAAAAATTATAGAGTTTTATATATATTTATTTTTTGTACATTATTGTCAGCATGTGGCTCAGATAGTAAATACAAGTTATTAGTAGATAATGACAATATGACGTGTATTTCAGAATTTAAAGAGACATGTATAGAAATCATTAATAATAAATGCAATCATTCCTTTAACATATTAAGAGAAGAAAATTTTGAATATATATTTCAACCAAATAAATATATAATCTCATTCATATGTATTAACAAATAGAAATTATGAGCAAAGTATTACTTAATCAATTTACAAAGAAACTTGCAGAAAAAACAAGCAAAAACAGTCATCTTGGAAAATCTCCAGTAAAGATTAATTTTAATGAGTTGCAAAATAAAAAAAGTCAAACATTTGTAGGTTATTTATCAAAATATTTAATCAATGAAAATATTAGAAAATCAATAGTAAAAATAAACAATTATACGATTAAACATGGAGATTTTTCAAAAAATAATAAATATGGAACACAATCAACTTTTTATTTAACATTATCTTTAATTGAGTTAAATAAAAATAATATAGAAAAATGGGAGTGTATTTTGTTTGAATGTGATGATATAAATGAAAATGAAGTTGAATCAAGGTTTTTTAATAATGGGGAATATGCAATCAAATATTTTATTAATAAAATAATTAATCTATGTGATAGCTAAGATGCAATGGAAAAAATAAGCAAATTAAATAAACTCGAGGGCTTAAATAGATCGCTTGATATTACAGTTCCTAAGAAAGAATATATAGCAATATTTAATAATAGTGTCAAAGAATACACCACAAAAGCTAAGTTAGATGGTTTTCGCGCAGGGAAAGTACCTGAAAATGTTATTATAAAAAAATATAAAGATAAGATACATTTTGATGTAATTAATAAAATTATTGAAACTTCAGTGTCTGAGTCATTATCTGAAAATAAATTACATACAGCAAGTCCTCCAAAGCTGTCAATAAAAAGCGAAGCATCATTTGAAAATGATTTAAAGTTTTCAGTAGAGTTTGAAATTTACCCTTTATTTCAACTAAGCGCTTTGGATAAACTTTCAATTGAAGAACCTGAAGTAGATATAACAGATGCAGATATTAACGGAGTAATAAGCAACATTCAAAAACAAAATATTAAATGGGAAGAATCAAAAGCAGCCGCTAAATCAGGTGATAAGGTTGTTGTAGATTATAATGGATTTATCGAAGGTAAAAAAATTGAAGATATTTCAGGAGAAAATTTTACTTTCATAATTGACGATAAAATCAAAGGAGATAATGCGACGGTTAAATTATACGAAGAATTTTATAGAAATAGTCTTGACGAGAAAGTTGGGGCTGAGAAAAAATTTACATTTAACATGGCAACGGACTATATAAAAAAAGAAATAGCAGGAAAGACCGTTGATTATACTATAAATATAAAACATATTTATCATGGTTTATTACCCAAGCTAGATAACGAATTTTATAAAAAACTTGGTTTAGACAAATCCACTCATGAAAATTTTAAGAAAAATGTTTTAGAACACATGACTGTAGAATTAGAACAGAGAAAACAATCTATTTTGTCCGCATCTATTAACGACGAATTACTAAAGCATAATGATTTTGAAATACCCAAGAATATGTTAGATAATGAAAAAGAAAATATAAGAAATCAATATAAATCTATGATGAAAGAGTTAGATGAAAAAACTAAATTAGAACTAGAAACTATTGCGATAAAAAGAGTTAAATTAAATATAATTTATATGAAATTGGCACAAGAACATAATATTGAGGTAAGTGACAAAGACGTATATGATTTCATTTCGAAATCTAGCCAGTCAACACAAAATGAACTTGTTTCTAAAGCAAAAGAAGATAAAAATTATTTAAATCAAATTAAGAATAAAATTATTGAAGATGGTATAATTAATAAAATTAAAAATAAATGTAAAATAACAAAGATTAAAAAAAACTTTTCAGAGGTTGTAAATTAAGTAATGAAAAAAGATGATATTACAAATAACCTTGTGCCCATGGTAGTAGAACAAACACCTAGAGGTGAAAGAGCTTTTGATATATATTCAAGACTACTTAAGGAAAGAATCATTTTTCTTGTAGGTCCAGTAGATGACCACACTGCAAATCTAGTAGTTGCGCAATTATTATTTCTAGAATCTGAAAATCCAACAAAAGATGTTAGTTTGTATATAAACTCTCCAGGTGGTTCTGTTACAGCCGGACTTTCTATATATGATACTATGCAATTTATAAAACCTGATATTAGTACTTTGTGCGTAGGGCAAGCCGCAAGCATGGGAGCAATATTATTGAGTGGTGGCGCTAAGAAAAAACGTTACGCACTTCCAAATTCAAGAGTTATGATTCATCAGCCATTAGGAAGTTTCCAAGGCCAAGCAACAGATTTTGAGATACAAGCAAAAGAAATTCTAAATATACGATCAAGATTAAATGATATATTATCTAAAAATACTGGTCAGCCACTTAAAAAAATACAAAATGACACAGAAAGAGATAATTTTATGACATCATCAGATGCACAAAAGTATGGATTGATTGATGATATACTTGAGTCAAGATAAAAAGATCCAAAATCTATCATAAATTCTTTAATTTTATAAATTTTTTGCATTAATGCAAAAGCAGTGTATACTAAAATAAAACATTTATAATGGATATAAACACAAAAGATTCGAATAAATTGTTACACTGCTCTTTTTGTGGAAAAAACCAAAATGAAGTTAGTAAATTAATTGCCGGCCCATCTGTTTTTATATGTGATGAATGCGTTGATTTATGTAATGAAATTATAAGAGATGAACTAGAAGAAAAATCTCTCAAAACACGCCAAAATTTACCAAAGCCCCAAGAAATAAAAAGTATATTAGATGAATATGTAATAGGTCAAAACCATGCTAAGAAAGTATTGTCTGTTGCTGTTTATAACCATTACAAAAGATTAAATACTAAAGATGCAAAAAATACCGTAGAGCTAAATAAAAGTAATGTGCTTCTCATCGGGCCTACAGGGTCAGGAAAAACACTTCTTGCTGAAACATTAGCGAGATTGTTAAATGTTCCATTTACAATTGCTGATGCAACAACTTTAACTGAAGCAGGGTACGTGGGAGAGGATGTTGAAAATATAATACAAAAATTATTACAAAAATGTGATTATGATGTAGAGAAAGCACAGACAGGAATTGTTTATATAGATGAAATAGATAAAATTTCTCGCAAGTCTGATAACCCATCTATAACACGAGATGTTTCTGGAGAAGGTGTTCAGCAAGCATTGCTAAAACTTATCGAAGGAACAATTGCTTCTGTTCCACCACAAGGCGGAAGAAAACATCCACAACAAGAATTTTTACAAGTGGATACAACTAACATATTATTTATTGTCGGCGGAGCATTCTCTGGGCTTGATAAAATAATTCAAGACAGAACAGATAAATCAAGCATTGGGTTTTCTGCTACAGTTAGAGATATTAACAAGAAAATTAGTTTAGCAGAAACACTTAACACGGTAGGTCCGGAAGATTTAATTAAATATGGATTAATTCCTGAGTTTGTAGGTAGATTACCTGTTATAGCAACCTTAGATGAATTAGATGAAAAATCTTTAGTAAAAATTTTAACCGAGCCAAAAAACGCTTTGACAAAACAGTATCACCGACTTTTTCAAATGGAGAATTGTGAACTTGAATTTAGAGATGATGCTCTTAAAAGCATAGCAAAAAAAGCCATGAAAAGAAAAACAGGAGCAAGAGGTCTAAGAACTATACTTGAGAAAACATTGCTGGATACTATGTATGACTTACCGTCATCTACAGATATTATTAAAGTTCTTATTGATAAATCTGTTATTGAATCTTCAAACAAACCCTTGCTAATTTATGGTAAAAATAAAACTAAGGTTGGATCAAAAGATTAACTTGAATTATGAGAATATGACACCATATTGATAATATCAATGATATAAGTGAATGTTAAATAAAATGAAAGATTTACAAACCCCAATCCTTCCTCTCAGAGATGTTGTAGTATATCCAAATATGGTTGTTCCATTATTTGTGGGTAGACCTAAATCTATTAAGTCACTTGAAGATGCGATGAATAATAACAATAAAAGCATTTTATTGGTTACTCAAAAATCTCCTGACATTGATGACCCAGTAGAGAATGAATTATATACAGTAGGATGCGTTGCAAATATTTTACAATTATTAAAACTACCAGATGGAACAATGAAGGTTTTAGTAGAAGGAGTATCTAGAGCTAAGATTCTTAAAATATTTGAACATAATAATTTAATGAATGCTGAATATGAATATTTAATTGTTGATGAAAATATATCTATAACTCATGAGGATGCCTTAAGTAGAACGTTGGAAGATACTTTCAATCAATATGTAAAAATGAATAAAAAAATACCTCCTGAGGTATTATCATCTATAGCTGGAATTGAAGATTTATCAAAATTATCAGATAGCATTGCTGCACACATGACCATGCGTCTAGAAGAAAAACAAGAAGTTTTAGAAATTATTGATACAAAAAATAGAGTTGAGTACCTAATAAAAATGATGAACTCAGAGCTTGATGTTCTACAAGTAGAGAAAAAAATCAGGGGCAGAGTTAAACAACAAATGGAAAAAAGTCAGAGAGAATACTATTTAAATGAACAAATGAAAGCTATCCAAAAAGAACTTGGAGAAATTGGTGAAGAACCTAATGACTTTGAAGCTATTCAGAAAAAAATTGAAACCGCAGGACTATCAGCTGAAGCAAAAGAAAAAATTAATTCTGAATTTAGTAAATTTAAAATGATGTCACCGATGTCTGCCGAAGCTACAGTAGTACGAAATTATATTGATACAATTCTTGGATTACCATGGAAAGAGAAAACAGAAGTTAATAGTGACATAAGGCATGCGGAGAAAATTTTGGATGAAGATCACCATGGTCTTGAGAAAGTAAAAGAAAGAATATTAGAATATCTTGCAGTAAATAAAAGGGTTCAAAAATTAAAAGGACCTATATTATGTCTTGTTGGACCTCCTGGTGTTGGAAAAACGTCTCTTGGAAAATCAATCGCAAGGTCAACTAACAGAAAATTTATTAAAATGTCCCTAGGAGGAGTTAGAGACGAGGCTGAAATAAGAGGTCATAGAAAAACATATATAGGGTCTATGCCAGGAAAAGTAATACAGAATCTTTCTAAAATAAAAACAAGAAACCCCCTTTTTTTATTAGACGAAATAGATAAAATGGCTATGGATTTTAGAGGAGACCCTTCTTCAGCTCTATTAGAAGTTTTAGACCCAGAACAAAACTTTGCATTCAATGATCATTACCTAGAGGTTGATTTTGACTTGTCAGACGTTATGTTTATTGCAACTGCAAATTCTATGGAATCTATACCTATACCATTGCTTGATAGAATGGAAATTATAAGATTGCCTGGATATACTGAAGATGAAAAAACAGACATTGCAAAAAAATATCTATTATCTAAACAATTTAAACAGAACGGATTAAAAGCAAAAGAACTATCAATATCAGTTTCGGCTATTAGAGATATTATAAGATACTACACAAGAGAATCAGGTGTTAGGGGATTAGATAGATCCATATCTAAAATATGTAGAAAAATTGTAAAATCACTACTTCTAAATAAAAAAAGAACAAATACTTTTAAAATAACACCAATTAACCTTCACGAATATTTGGGTGTTAAGCCGTTTAACTATAGCTCTGCAGACAAGAAGGATATGGTTGGTCAAGTTAATGGGTTAGCCTGGACATCTGTGGGTGGTGAATTATTAAGAATTGAATGTGCTCTCATGTCAGGGAAAGGAAAGGTGACTCAAACTGGGAAGCTGGGTGATGTAATGCAGGAATCAATCAAAGCAGCTGTTACAGTTGTAAGAACAAGAGCGGCATCACTAGGAATAGATACTCAATTTTATGAAAACAAAGATATCCATATACATGTTCCAGAAGGAGCTACACCAAAAGATGGGCCAAGCGCAGGAATTAGCATGGCTTTAGCAGTCGCATCATCACTTTCAAATACACCTGTTAGGGCAGATGTTGCCATGACTGGCGAAATTACACTAAGAGGAGAAGTATTAGAAATAGGAGGTCTTAAAGAGAAACTCTTGGCAGCATTAAGGGGAGGGATAAAAGAGGTGATTATACCACAAGACAATGAAAAGGACCTTGCTGAGATACCTGAGAATGTAAAAAAAGGATTAAAAATACACCCCGTAAAATTTGTAGATGAAGTTTTTACAATAGCGCTTAAAAATAAATTAGCAAAAACTAGACCTGCTCAAAAAAAGAATTCGGTGAGAACTAAAAAGAACAAATCTCCGAATAATAAGAGATTACCTCATTAACATATTTTTTTTATCATGTAAACGTAGAAAGGTAGCCAAGATTAACAATAATTGCCATCCACATATATAATTATTGTCGAAAATATTGTAAACTCAACATAGTGATTTTGTATGAAATCACAAGTTGCCCGTTAAGTTACTAATTGGCAATAAAAAAATCAAAAAATATCAAAATATTATAAAGAGGTTCAAATGAATAAAGCGGAATTTATTTCAGCAGTGGCTGAAGAAGCAGGAAGTAGTAAATCTGATGCATCAGCTCATGTTGAAGCAATGATCAATGTGGTTACAAAAACATTAAAAGGTGACGCTGAAGTTGCTTTGGTTGGTTTTGGAACTTTTAAAGCAAAAAAACGTGATGCTAGACAAGGTAGAAATCCAAGAACAGGAGAAACTATCCAAATAGCAGCATCAACAGTACCATCTTTTAAAGCGGGTAAAGCTTTTAAAGATGCTTTAAATTAAAAATTATATATTTCAATAAGGGGGTGCTTAGCTCAGCTGGTTAGAGCGCCGCCCTTACAAGGCGGAGGTCGTAAGTTCGACTCTTACAGTACCCACCATAAACTAAAAGAGGCAGTTATACTGCTTCTTTTATGTATGTAGATTTTATTTAGTGATATTATAGGCTAAGTTTTGGAGGCGTAGTTCAGTTTGGTTAGAACGCCTGCCTGTCACGCAGGAGGTCGAGGGTTCGAGTCCCTTCGTCTCCGTAACTAAAAATTTTTATTATTATGCTTAGTAGAATAAGAGAAAATTTAAGCACATGGGTAATAGCTGTATTGCTATTCTTGGTTGCAATTCCTTTGATTTTTATGGGCTTAGGAAATTATCAAACTACATCGGAAACATTTTCATTTAAAATAAACGATAGAATTATTACTTCAGCACAATTAGAACAAGAAGTTTATCAATATCGCCAAGCTCTTCAAAAAAATTTTGGGGGAGCTATTCCTCCCTTATATACAAATAAGTTTATAAGAAATATAACAGTAGATTATATGATGAGAACTATATTAATGGATCAGACCTCAAGAGCATTAGGATTAGCCTTTCACAATAAATCAATTTTAAATCAAATATACGCCTCATCTTCATTTAAAGATGAGAAAGGGTTTAATGAAAATATATATAAATCTCAGTTATATAAAATCAATATGACTCCTAAAAATTACGAAAGGTATGTGTATCAAAAAGGGATAACAGAGCAATTAAAGAAATCAATAACTGATACAGCGATATTAACAAACACTGAAAAGGACGACTTACTAAAATCTAGATACCATGAAAGAATAATTGGTTATTTAAAAATAAATTACAATGATATCAAAACATCAATAAAAGTATCTAAAGAGAAAATTGAAAATTATTATAAATTTAATAAAAAAAATTACATGACATCAAGGTCAGCATCATTTAGTTATTTAGATGTTAATAAAAACGAAATTATTAATAAAGTAAAGGTAGATGACGGTAAGATTAAAAATATTTATAATGAAAGATTGACAGAAGGAGAGTATACAGAACCTACAAAATATGACCTTAACCATATTTTGATACCGCACAGCAAAGAAGCACTAAATACTGCAAAAAAAGCCCATAATAGCCTCTTAAAAGGCAAGACATATAAAGAAGTAGCTAAGGTTTATTCTAAAGACACAGAAACACAAAATAACGAAGGCCATCTGGGCGAATTTATTTTAGATGATTTACCAGATTATTTAAGTAATAGTGCATCTGCTTTGGAAATGAATGAAATTTCCACGATTATAGAGTCAGATAAAGGCTACCATATAATATCTATTAATAATAAATTAATATCTAAAGATATCTCATATAAAGATATTAGACCTAAATTGATAAAGGAATATAAAAAGGAGATAGGAACTAGAAAATATTTTGATTTAATTGATGGAATTAGTGAAATAAATTTTACCAAACAAACCACTTTGCAGAATATTGCTGATGAATTTAATCTAAATATAAAAACATCTAAACCCATTACAGAAATAGAAGGATATAGTATTTTTAATTATGATTTTGTTAGAAAAGAGTTATTTAAAAAAGAAGTGTTAGAGGAAAATATTACCAGCGATTTAATATATCTCAACGATGATAGATTTATTATTGGACAAAAAAAATCCTATCAAAAACCTGAACAAATGCCCTATGAAGATTCTAAAGAAATAATTTCTGTTTTACTTAGAGAGAAAGAAAGTAATAATGAAATAATTAAAATAGCTGAAAATATCAGAGATGATATGAATGCAAATATAGTTTCTAAAAAATATAATTTTAAGACTTTTAAAGGAACTATAGACTCAAAAACAATTAATGATAATTTAAAAAATATTTTTTTCAGCGCCAATTCAAATATAGGCTATCAGACATCAAGATTGAAAAATAATGATTATATTGTTTTTGCAGTTAATTCTATTAAATACCCAAAGAGCACAAAAAAACTCAAAGGTTCTGATGATTTCTATAATTTTGCTCTAAATACTAGGAGTGAAACTGAGTTTAAATATTTTTATAATGTTTTAAAATCTAAAGCTGACATAGAAATTAATTATGAATTAATAAATCGTGATTAAACGCCGCTTATATTAAAACCACAATCAACATAGATAATTTGACCAGTTATTCCAGAAGCATCATTGCTTGATAAAAACAGGGCAGTGTTGGAAATTTCATCTAAAGTAACATTTCTCTTAAGGGCTGATTTTTCCTCAACGTGCTTTAGTATTTCATTAAACCCTGAAATGCCAGCAGAAGCTAAGGTTTTTATAGGACCAGCCGATATTGCGTTTACTCTGATATTATTATCTCCAAGCGCATGAGACATATATCTTACGTTAGACTCTAAGCTTGCTTTTGCTAGACCCATTACATTATAATTCTTTATTACTTTTTCTGAACCCAAATAACTGAGTGTTAATAAAGAACCGCCATCATTTATAATACCCTTAAACTCTTTAGCAAGAGCAACAAAAGAATAAGAGCTTATATCATGAGCTATTTTAAACCCTTCTCTTGTTATATTGTCTACAAAATTACCTGATAATAATTCTCTGGGGGCAAAAGCAGCAGAGTGCACTATTATATCTACAGAACCCCATATTTCCTTTATGTTGTTTTTTAATTTTGAAATTTCATTGTCATTTTCGAGATCACAGGGATAAACAAGGGTTTTATCTGAAATTTCTTTTCCTATATCTTCAACTCTACTCTTTAATTTCTCATTTTGATATGTAAGAGCTAGCTCTATCCCACTGTTACCAAAAGCTTTGGCAATACCAGCAGCAATAGATCTGTTGCTAGCTATGCCAATTATAAGGGCTTTTTTATTTTTTAAATTCATTTCCAAGATATTATTTACAGCTTATTTAGAATATTATATTAAAGTATAAATTTTAATTTTTCATGAATATTTACAATAAATCACAATTTAAATTAATTCTAGCTATATTTATCTTATTTATTTTAAATAAGCCTATTTTTGCAGATTATTCTATTGGTATAGGATATAAGCCAAAATATCCTGATAATTTTCAAAATTTTGAATATACACACCCCTATGCTAACAAAGGAGGGGTAATTAAGCTTTCTGCATTTGGAACATTCGAGTCACTGAATCCATTTTTACTTAAATCATTAGCGCCTGCTGGAATGAATAATCTTATGTTTGAAACATTAATGGAAAGGAGTTTAGATGAACCATCATCAAGTTATGGACATATAGCATCTGGATATAAACTCTCCCAAGATAAAATGTCTGTAATTTACTATATAAAAGATAATGCTAAGTTTTCTAATGGTGATAAGATCTCAGCTCAAGACGTAGAATTTTCATTTTTAACACTTATAAGCAAGCATGCCCACCCACAATATAAGATTTATTGGTCAGATATAAAATCTACACAAATTATAGATAGCCAAACGATTAAATTTATATTTAAAAAGAAAAATCCAGAATTGCATATGATTATTGGAGATATACCTATTTTTTCAAAAAAATGGTTTAAGAATAAAAAATTTAATGAGGTTGTTCTTGAACACCCTATAGCAAGCGGTCCATATATAATTGATAAATTTGAAGCTGGAAGATTTATTGAGTATAAAAAGAATCCAAAGTATTGGGGTGAAAAGGAATCAACTAGAAGAGGAATGTTCAATTTTAATAAAATTATTTTTAAATATTACAAAGATATGACAGTAGCATTAGAAGCATTTAAGGCGCATGAATATGATTATATTTTTGAAAATCACTCTAAAAGATGGGCAAGGGATTATAATGGTCCAAACTTTGACAATGGAATAATCATAAAAACTCAATTAAAGCATTTAAATAATGCTGGTATACAAGGGTTTATATTTAACACAAGAAAAAAAATATTTATGAATCGAGAGGTTAGAAAAGCTATTACTTTAGCTTTTGATTTTAACTGGTCTAATAAAAATCTTTTTTATAATCAATATAAAAGATGTAAAAGTTACTTTAGTAATAGTGAATTATCTGCCCCAATAGAGCCTTCAAACTATGAATTAGACCTAGCTAGAGAGTTATCTATTCCACTAGAGCTTGTTAAATCTAAAGATATTGAGTTTATTGATAATAAAAAATCATCTAGAGATAATTTAATAGAAGCAAAGAAAATTTTTGATAAATTAGGTTGGAAAGTTCACGATGATATTTTGCATGATAATAATGGTAATAAAATAGAGTTTAATTTCCTATTAGCACAAAAAGGATTTGAAAGAATACTTGCTCCATTTGCGATTAATTTAAAAAAACTAGGCATAAAACTTAATTACAGAACAATTGACCTATCTCTTTATCAACGAAGAGTTGATTCATTTGATTTTGATATGATGGTTATGAGCTATCCTCAATCACAGTCTCCAGGTAATGAATTATTTGCAATGTTCCATTCTTCTAGCGCCAACAAAAAAGGTTCTTATAATGTTGGAGGTATACAAGATAAAAATGTCGATAAACTATTGGAGAGAATTGTGTACAGCGCTAGTAGAGAAGATATGATTAAATCAGCACATTTGTTAGATAGACTATTATGGAATGAATTTTATATGCTTCCAAATTGGTTTATTAATGAACATAGAATTGCATATTTTGACAAATTCAAAATGCCAAATAATCTGCCAAAATATTATGAAGCAACTGATTACATTTTAAAAACATGGTCCATAAAATAATGTATAAATATATCTTAAAAAGATTGTTCCTTATGATTCCAACGTTATTTGGAATATTATTCATTACTTTTTTAGTTACTCAATTTGTTCCTGGTGGCCCCGTAGAACAACTAACTAACCAATTAAATAGCCTCAATGTAGTCGGAGAAGCATCCTCTGGGGGCTCAAATTTATATAGAGGAGCTAGTGGATTAAACGAAGACCATATAAATCAACTAAAAGAATTTTATGGTTTTGATAAACCATTTTTAGAAAGATTCACTGATTTAGTAGTAAATTATATAAGCTTTGACTTAGGACAGAGTTATTTTCACCATAAATCTGTTGCAGAATTAATTGTGGATAAATTACCTGTATCGATAAGCCTAGGACTATGGTCTTTTTTTATCATATATTCTATTTGCATACCCCTAGGAATAAAAAAAGCTGTAACGCATGGATCAAAATTTGATGTTACAACAAGCACATTAATACTTATCGGATATTCAATACCAGGATTT
This sequence comes from uncultured Gammaproteobacteria bacterium, assembly GCA_913041905.1. Classification (GTDB taxonomy): domain Bacteria; phylum Pseudomonadota; class Gammaproteobacteria. The sequence continues at coordinate 20,233 of CAJWJQ010000001.1, read as the reverse complement.
GTATTGGGAATAAGCTTAATTGTATTACTTGGTGGTGGTAGTTTCTATGATGTATTTCCAACAAGAGGCATAATCTCAGATAATTGGAATGAATTATCATTTGGCGCAAAAATACTAGACTATTTATGGCATATGACCTTACCAATTATATCTTCTGTCATAGGAAGTTTTGCAATTATGACTATGCTTACAAAAAATAGTTTTATTGAAGAAATTAAAAAACAATATGTTCTAACTGCAAAGTCTAAAGGATTGAGTGAAAATGAAATACTTTATAAGCATGTTTTTAAAAACGCACTTATACCAATATTAACAGGGTTTCCAGCTCAATTCATATCAGCATTTTTTACTGGTAGCATATTAATTGAAACTATTTTTTCTTTGGATGGCATTGGTCTTTTATCTTATGAATCTATATTGCATAGAGATTACCCTGTTGTATTAGGAACATTATTTCTTTTTACTTTGCTAGGACTTATAGCCAAACTCCTTACAGATATAAGTTATGTTTTAGTTGATCCAAGGATAAAATTTTCATCAGTTGATAGAGGTCGTAATACATGAAAGTAATAGATAGAAATATTAATGTTTGGAATAAATTTAAATCTAGCAATAGAAACAAATTTAGTTTATATATATTTTCTTTTATTTTTTTATTTTCTTTATTTGCTGAAGTTATAAGCAACGACAAGCCTATTGTGATGAATATAGATAACCAATTATATTATCCAATCTTATTTAAGTATTCAGATAAGACTTTCGGAGGATATTTTGAAACTGAAGCAAATTACAAAGATAACTTTATGACAAGCAAAATTTCTAAAGATAAAAATTGGGCAGTATTTCCATTTAACCCACACTCATATAATAGTATTAATTTAAATAACTCAACACCAAATCCAGCCCGACCATCTATTCACAATTACCTTGGAACAGATGATAGGGGTAGAGATGTATTGGCAAGATTGATATATGGTTTTAGGCTATCAGTATTATTTGCATTTTCACTGACAGCTATTGGGATAATTATAGGTATATTTTTTGGAGCAATTCAGGGTTATTTTGCCGGTAAAGTAGATTTATATATACAAAGATTTATAGAAATTTGGAGCTCTATGCCTGAATTATATCTACTTATAATATTTTCATCTTTATTTGAGCCAAGCATTCTTTTATTAATAATATTGCTTTCACTTTTTGGATGGATGAGCTTATCGGATTATGTAAGAGCTGAATTTTTAAAAGGAAGAAACATGGAGTATGTTATTGCTGCAAGAACAATGGGCTTGTCTAACTATCAAATAATTACTAGACACATATTGCCGAATAGCATGGTTTCTGTAATTACCTTTTTACCCTTTAGAATTAGTGGAGCAATATTAATTTTAACAAGTTTAGATTTTCTTGGTTTAGGCGTTCCCCCGGATACTCCAAGCTTAGGAGAACTCCTAGCTCAAGGAAAAGAAAATATAGAAGCATGGTGGCTTTCACTATCCACATTTATTGTCTTAGTAGGTACTTTACTTTTGCTTATATTTATTGGCGAAGGAATTAGGGAATCATTAGATACGAGGTCATCATGAAAATTTTAGAAGTTAATAATTTGAGCCTACAGTATACACATCTTAATAATACTAAGAGTATTTTGAAAAATATTAATTTTTATTTAAATCAAGGAGAAACTCTTGGGATTGTTGGAGAATCAGGATCCGGAAAAACTCTAACTGGCCTATCTATAGCAAGTCTTTTAGATGAATCAATTTTTCATATTAATAACGGAGAAATATTGTTTAATAATAATAATCTATTATTACAATCTAATGAGTCTCTTAGAAAAATTAGAGGTAATAAGATATCAATGATTTTTCAAGAACCCATGTTATCTTTAAATCCAGTTCAAACGATTAATACACAATTAACGGAAGTAATAAAATTACACATAACCAAGGATGAAGATAATATTAAAAAAATTGCTTCTGAAATGATAAGTAAAACTGGATTAGAAGAAACAAATAAAATACTTTCAAGTTACCCTCATATGCTATCTGGAGGGCAGAGACAAAGAGTTATGATTGCTATTGCTTTAGTTTGCAGTCCTGAAATTCTTGTTGCAGATGAGCCAACAACTGCATTAGATGTAACTTTACAATTACAAATATTAGACTTGCTTAAAAAATTTAAAGAAAAAATTTCTATGTCTCTTATATTAATATCTCACGATCTAGATTTAATCAAAAATTATTCTGACAGAGTTATTATTATGAAGGACGGAAATATTCTTGAGGATGGTGAGACTAAGAAAATATTTAAAAACCCTATAAACAAATATACAAAAGAACTAATAAAAAGTAACCCTCATAATATGATTGATTTTAAGCCTTCAAATAAAATACTTCTCAAGACAACAAACTTAAATTGTAGTTTCATCACTAATAATGCATTCCTTAAAAAGAATAGAAAATATTTCCAAGCATTGACTGATATAAATATTGAGTTAAATGTCGGTGAAACAATAGGAATTGTTGGTGAGTCCGGATCAGGTAAAACAACACTTGCTATGTCTATTTTACAATTACTAAATTATGAGGGAACAATACAATTTGACGGACATAACCTATCTAAAATGGATAACAATGAACTTAGAAAATATAGAAATAATTTCCAAATAGTTTTTCAAGACCCATTTTCATCTTTATCACCAAGGTTAACCATATTTGAAATACTTTCTGAGGGTTTAATGGTATATAAGAAGTTAAGTTATAAACAAATGATATCTATTTGTAGCAAGCTTTTAAATGAAGTTGGTCTTAATGAATCTATGCTAAATCGGTATCCTCATCAATTTTCAGGAGGACAGAGACAAAGAATTGCAATTGCAAGAGCAATTTCATTGAAGCCAAAATTAATTATCATGGATGAACCAACTAGCGCCCTAGATGTAATAGTTCAGAAAAGCATACTAGAATTAATTATATCTTTACAAAAAAAATATTCTTTAAGCTATATCTTTATTAGTCATGATTTAAAAGTAATTAAATCTATTTCGCATAGAATATATATTCTCAAAGACTCTAAAATTATAGAATCTAATGATACTCATAATATACTTGATAACCCTAAAACAGACTATACTAAAAGTTTAATAAAATCTTCTTTTTTAAATTAATTAAGAAACATTTTATTTAACATTTCATTATAAATTCTAGATAAATTTATAATATCTTTTTTCGTCGTATATTCATTAACTTTATGTATTGATTCATTTATAAGACCAAACTCAATTACTTGATTGCAAATTTTAGCCATAAACCTACCGTCTGATGTTCCTCCATCTGTAGATATTTTGGGCTTAATAGACGTTACGTTTTCAATTGCATCTTCACAACATTCTAATAGATGTGATTTTTCTGTTAAATATGGCTCGCCTGAATGATCCCATTCAATTTCATATTTTAATTTAGACTCATTTAGTATATCAATAACATGAGACTTAATCTCATCAATATTTGTTTCTGTAGAATATCTAAAATTAAAACTCATTGATAAGGTTCCTGGAATTACATTTGTTGAACCAACTCCGCTATTTAAATTTGAAATTTGAAAAGAAGTTGGCGGAAAAAAATCATTACCTTTATCATACTCTTCACTAATTAATTTTTGTAATACAGGAGCAAAGGTATGGATTGGGTTTTGTGCATTATGAGGATAGGCGACATGACCTTGAATTCCTTTAATTAAAAGTTCACCAGACAATGATCCTCTTCTACCATTTTTTATAGTATCGCCAATATTTTTTGTGCATGAAGGCTCACCAACTAAACACATATCTATGTAATGATTAGCCAAATCATTTTCATTAACCAACCTCTTTATCCCATTTTGAGCAGGGCCTTCCTCATCACTTGTAAGAATAAACATTATGCTACCTTTAAAATTTTTATTTTTATTTACAAAATTATTTACAGCAGTCATCATACACGCAATACTTCCTTTCATATCTGAGGTCCCTCTACCACATAGTTTTTCGTTTATATCCGTTAAGACAAAGGGGTCAGATTTCCAATCATTTATATTTCCTACAGGAACAACGTCAGTATGGCCAACAAATGCAAAGACAGGCCCCTCTGAGCCATATCTTGCAATTAGATTATTAACCTCTCCATATTTTTTTTCTTTAACTGAAAAGCCAATATTTTTTAAAAAATTACCTATAATTTCCTGACAACCATTATCATTGGGGGTTACGGATTTACAAATAATCAGTTTTTCTAATAACTCTATAGTATTATTATTTATATCATTCATTTTTATTAACCTTCTTCTGTTCTTCTTGTAAGTATTTCATACCCATTATCAGTCACCAATATTGTGTGCTCCCATTGAGCAGACAGTGATTTATCTTGAGTAACAACAGTCCACCCATCATTTAAAACCTTTATACTTTTTCCCCCAGCATTAATCATTGGTTCAATTGTAAATGTCATTCCTTCCTCTAATTTTATCCCAGTATTTCTAACCCCATAATGAAGAATTTGTGGTGATTCATGAAAATTCTTTCCAATACCATGTCCACAATATTCCCTAACAACAGAGAAGTTATTTTTATGTGCATGTTCCTGTATTACAGCACCAATATCACCTATATGTAAACCTGGTTCAACAATTTCTATTGCTTTATACATACACTCTTTAGCAACCCTACATAATCTATTAGCTAATATAGAAGGTTTCCCAATTAAAAACATTTTACTGGTATCACCGTGAAAACCATCTTTAATAACTGTTATATCAATATTTATTATATCCCCATTTTTTAGTATTTTATCTTTTGATGGTATTCCATGACAGACCTGATGATTTACAGAAGTACAAATTGATCTAGGAAAACCTTTGTAATTAAGAGGAGCGGGAACAGCTTTCTGTACTTCGACTATATAATTGTGGCATATTTCATTAAGCTCTTCTGTAGAAATGCCACTTTTAACATAAGAGCCTATCATATCAATAACCTCTGATGCGAGCTTTCCAGCTACTCTCATTTTTTTAATATCTGACTGTGATTTAATATTATTCATAATTTTGATAGAAAAGTCATATTTTTAGCACAAATTATCAGATTTTGATTGTTGAATCCATGTAAATATGATAAAAAGCCATATCAATAAATATAATTGTTGATATATTAAATTTAATTAAAGCTGGAGTAACGTTATATAAGTGTCTATTTTATCCGTAAAAGAGATGATAAACGCAGGAGTTCATTTTGGTCATCAATCTAAATATTGGAACCCCAAGATGGGCCCATATATTTATACAACTTATAAAAAACTTCATATAATAAATCTAGAAAAAAGTATAGAGCAATTTAGTTCAGCAATAAATTTTATTGAAAAACTTATTAAAAATAATTCCAAAATACTGTTTGTTGGAACAAAAAGGGCTGCCCGGGATTTAATAGAGAAGTATGCCACCGAATCTAAAATGCCATATGTTAATAACCGTTGGTTAGGAGGTATGCTTACAAATTTTGATACCGTGAGAGAATCTATAAAAAAACTTGAAAAATTACAATCCCATATTTCGTCAACACAAACTTCTGACGCAATGACAAAAAAAGAAACTCTATCTATTAAAAAGCAAATCTATAAACTAGAAAAAAATCTAATAGGAATTAAAGACCTTGAGAAGTTACCTGACGCTCTATTTGTCATAGATACGAGATATGAAAAAATTGCAATAAAAGAAGCCAACAAACTAAACATACCCGTTATAGCTATTGTGGATAGCAATAATTCTTTTGATGGTGTTGATTATATGATCCCTGGAAATGATGATTCAATGTCATCTATAAGTTTATTTGTAAAAGAGATATCTAAAACTATAATTAATACGAAATCAAAATCTTTAAGCCCAGCAAAAAACACCATTAATAAATCAGAGAACACACCTAAATCTAAAAGTCTAAAAAAGAAACATATAATAGATGTAGAGCAAAAACAAGATACAGTTAATTTAAAAAAAAGAAGAGATAATAAAGAGAAATAAATGTCAAAAGAACTCGATCTTCTTAAACAGCTTAGAGACATTACAGGCGCAGGAATATTAGATTGTAAAAAATATTTACTTAAAGCTAACAGTGATATTAATGAAGCTATTAAATTAATGAGGTCAGAAGAGGGCATTAAAGCAGATAAAAAATCTGGAAGAATTGCAGCTGAAGGCGTTATTTATTTCTATCCAAGTACAGAAAAGTCATTATTAATTGAAATTAATTCTGAAACTGATTTTGTTGCGAGAAGCGATGATTTTTTAGACTATGTTACAAATGTATGTAAATTTTTAGCAACTACTAAATATGAAAACCTTACAATATTACATGAGTCAAATGACCAACAGGTTTTAGATAATTTAGAAAGTGAAAGAAAAAAAATAATAACAAAATTAGGGGAGAATATAAAAATAAGGCGCTATCAAATATTTAACCACAATGAATTATTTATAACAGGCTATACGCATAATAATAAAATAGGAGCAGTGGTAATATTAGAAAAGGAAAACAATGAGATTGCAAAAGATATATGTATGCAGATTGTAGCATCTAACCCAGTAGCCCTAGACGAGCAATCTATTGATTCATCTATATTGTTAAATGAAAAAGAAGTTTATAAAGCAGAACTAGATAAAATTAATAAAAAAGAAGATATAAAGAGAAACATATTAGAAGGAAAGGTTAAAAAATTTATTTCTGACAACACGCTAATAAATCAACCATATATTAAGGATAACACCACTACATTGAAAAAAATTCTCAAAGATAATAAAATTAAATCCTATATTAGATATCAACTAGGAGAGGGAATTGATAAAAAAGAAGAGGATTTTGCTCAAGAAGTTTATAACCAAATAAAGTAAATGTTAAATGTTTATTGCATTATATAGTCAGATTCTTAATATACTTAAAAAATAGTCAAGCTAGTGATAATATATATACATGATTGAAGAAATAAAAAATTCAGCAGAAAAATCAATGGGTAAGGCTATTGAGTCTCTGCATCAGTCAATCACAAAAATTAGAGCAGGAAGACCAAACCCTAGTATGCTTGATCAGATAGAAGCTGATTATTTTGAAGTAAAAACCCCGCTTAAACAACTTTCAAATATTTCCGTAACAGACGCATCAACAATAAGTTTAAACGTGTGGGATAAAACTGCGGTTGGAGCAATTGAAAAAGCAATATTAAATTCTAATTTAGGGTTGTCACCCGTGGTAAATGGAACCGTTATACATATTAAAATTCCACCATTGACCCAAGAAAGAAGATTAGAATTAACAAAGATTTTGAAGAAAGAAGGAGAGCAAGCGAAAATTTCATTAAGAAATATAAGAAGAAATATTAATGCAGATATTTCTAATTTAGAAAAAAATAAAAAAATTTCAAAAGATTTTGAAAGAGATTATATAATTGAAATACAAGATATTACGGATAAATACATAAAGCAATCAGAAGATATTATTGATAAAAAAATTAATGAGATAAGCGAAGTATAAAAATGGACGCAAAAAAAATACGACATATCTCCATTATTATGGATGGCAATGGAAGATGGGCGAATGATAGAAATTTACCAAGAGCATTTGGCCATAAAGAAGGAATTAAATCAATAAAAAAAATAGTAGAGGCTTGCACAGTTAGGCAAATTTCTACATTAACTCTTTTTGCATTCAGTAGTGAGAACTGGAATAGACCTAATTATGAAATTAAATTATTAATGACTTTATTTGAAGATTCTATAACAACCAATAGCAAAGAGTTGAACTCTAATAATGTCAAAGTTAAATTCATAGGCAATCTAAGTAAATTTGATAAACAATTAATTGATAAAATTTCAGAATTAGAATTATTAACAAAAGATAATACAGGATTATTACTTAACTTTGCGATTAATTATGGCGGAAAATGGGATATTATAAATGCATTTAATAAATATATTTCATCAATTGATGACAGTGAAAAAAATATGGAAATTAATATTAATGATATAGAGAAATATTTATCCCTGAAGGACAATTACCCTGATCTTTTAATAAGAACTGGTGGAGAACACAGGCTAAGTAATTTTATGTTATGGCAGCATGCATATACAGAACTATATTTCACAGATTGTTTGTGGCCAGATTTTGATGAGAAAGAGTTTGATAAAGCAATAAAGTTTTTTCAAAAAACACAGAGAAAATTTGGAGGTTTAGTTAACATTAGGGATAACTTTGAAAATAATGCTTAATCGCATACTTACGGGTATAATCTTAGCTGTCTTATTGTTAGTAACTTTATTATTTTCACACCCTTTCTTAATTGGTACATTATTTACCTTAATTTTTATATATAGTTATTATGAGTGGTTAAACATATCATGTAAAAATATAAAAAAAATATATTCTGCATTATTTTTAATGCTGATAATGATGTATATGTTACTTGAATTTTCTTCTACTTTTTTAATTAGAAATCTAACATACTTCTCATTATCTTTATGGTTAGTTATTATCTTAACTTTATTATTTAATTTCAACTATCTAAAAAATATTCTAACCAATAATCCAGCAATATCTGGATTCCTATTAATTATAATTTCATGGTATATGACTGTTTCTATTGGTAGTACTTCGATGACAATACAACAAGATGATTCATACCTTATTTTTTCATCTTCAGAGTTATTTCCATTAAGTAATTATTATTTATTTATAATAATTTTAGTTTCGTTGAGTGATATTTCAGGGTATGTGGTTGGTAAATTATTAGGAAAGAGAAAACTTTGTAAAAGCATTAGCCCAAACAAAACATACGAAGGGTTTATTGCATCTTTAATTTTTCCAACACTAATATTTTATTGTTATTTTATTTTGTTTAAGTCTTATCCTTTATTAATAACAGACATATTATTTATGTTATTATGTTGCATATATTGCACTATAGGTGACTTATTAGTTAGTACCTTTAAAAGATGTTTCAATGTAAAAGATACTGGTAATCTGTTGCCTGGACATGGAGGTATTTTGGATCGGTTAGATAGTTATCTGCCAGTTATTGCAATAATACAATTTTGGATTTTTATATAATAAATGAATCTCACTATATTAGGATCAACAGGAACTATCGGGAAGAATGCTCTATCAACTATAAACAACATTGATAAAAGAGTTAATATATTTGCTCTAACTGCTAAATCTAATATAAAATTATTATATTCACAAATAAATAAATTCAAACCTAAATATGCAGTTGTCTTAAACTCAAAAGATGCAGAAAATCTTATAATTAAATGTAAAAAAAATAATATAAAAACTAAAATCCTTTCAGGAAAGAAAAATTATTGTTTTGTTGCAAAACATATTAAAGTTAATTGCGTGTTATCAGCAATAGTTGGAGCTGCTGCATTAGAACCTACTTACTCAGCCATTAAAAATGGCAAAACAATTTTATTGGCTAATAAAGAATCATTAATTATGTCTGGATCATTAATGATGAATGAAGCAAGAAAAAGCAAATCACTTATCATTCCAGTAGATAGTGAACATAATGCAATATTTCAAATACTTATGTCTTCAGGCCTAGAATATAATCATTTGGGAATATCTTGTTCTGATAATATAAAAAAAGTTACTCTGACTGCATCAGGTGGGCCTTTCTTAGGTTTTTCTAAAAGAAAATTATCCAAAGTTACTCCAAAAGAAGCTACGCGTCATCCAACTTGGAAAATGGGGAAAAAAATTTCTGTTGATTCTGCCTCAATGATAAATAAAGGGTTAGAAATTATAGAGGCAGCAATATTATTTAGATTAAAATCATCACAAATAGATGTGTTGCTTCACCCTCAAAGCATAGTTCACGGATTAGTAACTTTTTCTGATGGTTCAACTATATCTCATATGAGCAATCATGATATGAGAATACCTATAGCTTACGCTTTATCATGGCCAAAAAGATTTGAATTGAAAATAAACTCTAAAGTAGAAAATATTCTCAATAATTTAACTTTTAAAAAAATAAAGCCAGGAAACTATAAATGCTTAGACTTATGTGTAAAGGCTCTTAAAATAGGGAAAAATGCACCTACTATTTTAAATGCGGCAAATGAAATAGCAGTTGATAATTTTCTTCAAAATAAGATTAAATTTGTCGATATACCAGTTATAATTGACAAAGCATTAAAAGTTATGCCCATACAGAAACTTAATAATATAAAATCAATATTAAGATGTGATTCTGAAACAAGGGAATATATAAAAAATTATATAGAGGAAAAATGGAAATAATACAAAGCATAATTGGTTTTTTTATAGCTATTGGAATATTAGTTACATTTCATGAGTTTGGACATTTTTATGTTGCTAGATTATTTAATGTTAAAGTATTAAATTTTGCGATTGGATTTGGCAGAACAATTTACAAGAAAAAATTTAACCCCCAAGGAACAGAATATAGTATCGGGCTAATACCATTAGGTGGATATGTTAAAATGCTAGAATCACAAGAATTAGAAAATATAAAAGATAAAGATGAAAGTGTTTCAGAAAAATATTGTTTTGATAAGCAATCAGTTTATAAAAGGTTTTTAATTGTAGCAGCTGGACCTGTTTTCAATTTAATTTTAGCGGTTATTTTTTTTATAGTTGTTCATTTCTTGGGCATAAGTGGTATCAAGCCATTAATTAATTCAATAAATAACATTGATCATGAAATTTTTTCCACCTCTGAAAATTTAGAAATTAAAAAAGTTAATAATGCATCTACTAAGAGATGGCAAGATGTTAGAGTTGAGATTTTAAACAGCATTATAAATAATGAAAAAATTTCTATACATATGATAAATGAAAGAAATGAAAAATATGTTGTATCAATCCCATATAACCCTGATATTCTTCAAGAAAAAGGTGATATATTATCTAATATTGGAATTAACCCTAAAACACCAGAGTTTTCAACTAAAATAGGGTTTGTTGAAAATAATTCTCCAGCGTCACTTGCAGGGCTTGCAAAGAACGATGTTATTTTATCTATAAATGATCAAGAGGTCGCTACATGGTCTTCTTATGTATCTATAATTCAAAATAATCCAAATAATATATTACGGTTAAAGATTTTAAGAGATAAGAGAAATGTAGAGGTAATCCTAGTTCCTTCTGTAAAGGAGTTAAATGGGAAAAATATTGGTTATGCTGGTGTATCACCAGATAAAAGTGCGTTAAGTAAATATACAGTAAATGTGAAATACTCTTTGCTTGATTCAATTAACAAATCTTTTAAGCTAACATTAGATTACACTATTTTAACTTTTAAAATGATATTTAAATTATTTACTGGGCAAGCAAATATGAATAATATTAGTGGACCACTTAGTATAGCTGAGTTTTCTGGAAAATCTTTATCCATGGGTATAGTGTATTTTGCATATCTTTTAGCTATATTGAGTATAAGTCTTGGTGTATTAAACCTTCTTCCAATACCTGTTTTAGATGGAGGTCATCTTGTTTACTATATTTTTGAAATGATAGCAGGTAAACCAGTCTCTTATAGAGTACAGTTAATTGGTCAGCAAATAGGTTTAGTAATACTATTTGGCATAATGATAGTGGCATTCTATAATGATTTTTTGAGATTATTTAAGTGATTAAAAAAACTATAATATTTATTTTCATATTTTGTTTTACGTTATCTTTTAACGTAACAAATGCTGAAGAAACTAATTCTGACATAATAGATACTGAAGAAACTAGTTCTAATGAAATAACAGTGTCAAATATTATTATACAAGGAAATCAAAGAGTTTCTAATAATACAATATTAAGTTACGCTGAAGTGAATCAAGGAGATGTAGTTAACAAAAATATTATTAGGGAAGTGATAAAAAAATTATATGATACAGGATACTTTGAAGATATTTCTGTAGAGATGAAATTTAATGATTTAATTATAAAAGTAACAGAAAAACCAATTATTTCAGATATTAAGATAACTGATAACTCAATAATAGGAGAGGATGATATTTTTAATGCTTTGGATAATGTGGGAATAAGCAGAACCCGTCCTTATGATAAAAATGTCTTTGATAAAATAGAGCAAGAGTTAGTAAGATTATATTTTGACAGAGGAAGATATAATGCAAGCATACAAACAAAGCTTACAAAATTAGAAAGAAATAGAGTTGCGGTTGAACTTATAATAAACGAAGGAGAGCCATCAAGAATTAAAAAAATAAACTTTATAGGGAATAAAAATTTTTCAAATGAAAAGTTAAAAGGAATAATGACTCTTGGAACTAAATATTTTTTTCAAGTTTGGTCTGATAAAGACACCTACTCAAGCTCAGTCTTAAAAGCTGATATTGGAAGAATAGAGGACTATTATTTTAATAGAGGTTACATAAGGTTTAGAATATTATCAAACCAAGTTCATTTATCAAATGATAACCAAGACATAATTATAACCATTAATATGGAAGAAGGCGAAAAATATGAATTTGGTGATTTAAGATTATTTGGTAATACAGTTCTAGAGCCTTCCATAATCAAAAAAGAACTATCATACGTAATCCTCCCTAAACAGACTTTTTCAAGACAAAAGATACAGCGAACAGAAAAACTTTTGGCGAGTCTTTTGGGAGAAAAAGGGTATGCCTTTCCTGATATAGTTTCATTACCTATTATTGATGATGAAACTAAAATTGTTGATTTAGAATTTCGAATGGATGTTGGACAAGCTACCACAGTACGCAGGATAAATATAAAAGGCAACGATAGCACTAATGACGAAGTTTACAGAAGAGAGCTAAGACAGTATGAGTCATCCTTGCATGTATATTCTAAGATAGAGAGATCTAAAGTTAGACTACAAAGATTAAAATTTGTTGATAATGTAGAAATAACAAAAACTAAAGTACCAAATTCTCCTGATTTAGTAGATTTAACTTTTGTTATAACAGAAAGGAAGGCTGGTGAGTTTAAAATAAGCGCTGGTTGGTCAGATACAGACGGAGCTATATTTGATGTAGACTTAAAACAGGATAATTTTCTAGGTGGTGGTAAAAATATAGCAATAAAAGCATCAAAAAGTAGCGTCCAAACCGCACTTCAATTTTACTTAACAGATCCTTATTATACGCCAGATGGAGTTGCTAAAACTATTAATCTTATTATAAGCGAAACTGACGTTACCGGTGTTTCAACAGCTACTTATCTCTCTGATACATTTGGTGGTGGTGTAATGTACAATACCCCTACATCGGAAACAGAATCCTTTGGTATTGGATACGATATACTTTTAAAACAATATACAACTACTATCGCTTCGCCTGTTATAGTAACTCACCATATTGCTAATCATGGAGATGATTCTTTAGGGGTTGATATTAAAGCTAATTATACCTCAGACACTAGAAATAGAACTAGATTTGCTGAAACAGGAATTCTAAATAGAGTTTCAGGAAATTTATTTTTAGCAGCAGAAGGAGCATCTTATGTATCTGCGCGATATAACACTGAATTTAATATTCCCTATAATCTTAAAACATTTGGATTTGACTGGAACACTGTTTTTCAACTTAGAACTCAACTTGGAGTAGGAGCTGGTTTATCTGGAGCAACATCACTACCTTTTTATAATAAATTTTTCGCAGGTGGTAATAGCACAGTAAGAGGTTTTAAGGCTGCAAGCTTAGGTCCTTTAACATATAATGCGCCAAGAGGTGCTCAAACATGTGCAGCGCTTCAAGTACCAGGAGAGCTTATCAAATGTGACGCCGTTGGTGGTGATTTCCTAACCGTTGCTCAGTTTGACTGGCTTTTCCCACCACCACCGTTTTTAGGGGATGATGCAAGAAATTTCAGAACATCATTATTTGTTGATGCAGGGAACGTATTTGAGAAAATTAACAATTTCGATTACAATGAGATTAGAGCAAGTTATGGATTACAAGTAAATATTTCGACACCAGTGGGTGCATTATCTGTTGGATTTGCAAACGCCCTTAAAGATGAGCTAGGAGATGATTTTCAATCTGTAATATTTAGGCTTGGAGGAACATTTTAAAAATGAAAAAAATTATAAAATTAATACTATTTTCAATTTGTTTATCTTTAATTTTACCAAATACGTTAAAAGCTGAAGTTAAAATGGGAATTGTCAATTTAGACATTTTGTTTAAAGAAGTCCCAATGTATAAAGAGTCACAAGAAAAAATTAAAAAACAATTTGATCCAAAAGCTAGAAATCTTAAAACACTTGAAAAAGAGTGGAGCAGCTTAAATGATAAATATTTGAAAAATGAAACGGTAATGTCTGATAAAGAAAAAAAGGAGCTTGTTAAAAAAATACAATCTATAGAAGGAAAATTTAGATCTGGGCAAGAGAAGCTTCAAATTGACTTAGATAAAGTGCAACGTGAAGAGCTTACAAGATTAAGAAATATTGTTGAAAAAGCTATTAAAGAATATGCTGAAAAAAATAATTTTGATATTATTTTAAGAGCAGATGGAACAACCCTTTATGCAAAGAAATATATCAATATTACCCAAGACATTATATCTAAACTTCAATAATGAAGCTAAAAAAAGAATATACGCTTGAAGAAGTATCTCAAAAATATAATTGTAAAATTAAAGGGGATAAAAAAACAATAATTAATTCTATATGTAGTTTATCAAAAAGCAAAAAAGGAGCAATCTCCTATATTGCAGATAAAAAATATATAGATTTATTAAAAGAAGCTTCATTGTCATGTATTATTTCTACTCCTGAGCTTGCTGAAGAAATTACACAACCAGTGCTTATATCTGACAACCCTTTGTTAATTTTTTCTAAATTAATTTACGAATCATTTGATTGTGCTAATAGTTCACTGTTTTTAAATAATAACAAAAACTCTAATATTTCAAAGACAGCAACTATTGGTAAAAATGTTGTATTAGGTGATAATGTTACGATTGGAAATAATTCAATAATTTTTCCTAATGTTGTAATTTATGATAATACAATAATTGGTGAAAACGTTATTATTTCCTCAGGATCTATTATTGGCTCAGATGGTTTTGGCCTTGTTCTTGATGAATCTAAGAAATGGCAAAAAGTTCCACAAGTTGGTAATGTCATTATTCATAATAATGTTGAGGTAGGAGCAAACACAACTATTGATAGGGCTTCTATCGACAGTACAATAATATATGATAATGTTAAAATTGATAATCATGTTCACGTAGCACATAATGTAATAATTGGAGAAAATACTGCTATAGCAGCATGTGTTGGAATTGCGGGTAGCACTTCAATTGGAAAAAATTGTACTATCGGTGGCGGCGCTGGAATCAATGGACATATTAAAATAGTTGATAATGTGCATATACATGGTATGACAATGGTAACTAAAAGTTTAACGGAACCAGGACAATATGCATCTGGCACCACGGTTGAAAAAGCTGAGAGTTGGAGAAAAAATCAAGCAAGATTTAAAACCTTAGACCAATTAGCAAAAATTATTAAAAAAGAAAATGGAGAAAAAGATGAACAACAATGATGTTAGAAATTATTTACCACATAGATACCCATTTCTTTTAATAGATAAATTAATAGATTTTAAAAAACATGAATATTTAATAGCACAAAAAAATGTAAGCAATAACGAGCCTTTTTTCCAAGGACATTTTCCTGATTACCCTGTTTTCCCCGGTGTATTAATTTTGGAAGCAATGGCGCAAGCAACAGCACTTTTAGATTTTAAAAGTAATAATAGAGAAAAAAATAACCTTTTGTATTATTTTGTTGGAATAGATAAGGCGAGATTCAAGAAACCCGTATTACCTGGAGATGTTATGACGATTGAGGTAAAGCTAACACACAGCAAAAAAGACGTGTACAAGTTTAATGCTGTTTGCAAGGTTGATGACTATATAGTTTGCACAGCGGAGTTATTAGGAGCAGTTAGAGACAAGGAATGATACATAAAACCGCTATCATTGGTAAAGCTGCAGAAATTGACACATCGGTTGTCATAGGCCCATACAGCATTATTGATGATAATGTTAAAATCGATGCAAATACTGTTGTTGAAAACCATGTAACTATTAAAAAAAATACAATCATTGGAAAAAATAATCATATATTTCAATATGCTTCCATAGGGGAACAGCCTCAAGATTTAAAGTTTAAAGGTGAAGATTCAACATTAATTATTGGTGATAATAATGTATTTAGAGAATGCTGTACTATCAATAGAGGAACTGCCAAAGGCATTAATAAAACCGTCATTGGTTCCCAAAATCTTTTTATGGCATACACTCATGTAGCCCATGATTGTATAATCAAAGATAATTGTATATTTTCAAATGCTGCATCGCTGGCAGGACATGTAGAAATTGGACACAATGTGTCATTAGGTGGATTCACATTAGTCCATCAGTTTTGCAATATTGGTGAATATGCATTCACTGGATTAGGAACTGTTATTTCTCGTGATGTTACACCATATACTTTAGTAGCTGGCAACCATGCTCAGGCTTATAAAATAAATACTGCTGGTCTTAAGAGAAAAGGGTTTGATAATGATGTGATTTCAGCATTAGAAAAAACATTTAAGATTTTCATAAAATCCAAGACCACTAGAAAAGAGTCATTAAAATGCTTTAAAGATTTGGGTTATGATTATAAAGAAGTAGATAAATTTGTAGAGTTTATCGAGAAAAGTTCTAGAGGAGTAACTAGATAATCATTTCTTCTGCTAGTTTTGCAACATTTATTGCAGCTCCGGGTTTCAGCACACTTCTAATTTCTTTATAATTGTCTTGAATAGATTCTCTGTATTTTTTATTTTGATCAATATTTTGTAACTCAACCATTACTTCAATTTCATCACTATACCCAGGTTGAATAAATTCCTTAACAATTGGTCGTGACCCAAGTGTATTGCCTAAAACAAGATTTACAAGCCCTATGTATTTAAGTTTGATTAAATTTTTCATGATGAAATAAGAGATAGGAGATAATCTATAAACTATAACCATGGGAATATTCATTAATGCCAATTCTAATGTAATAGTACCTGATGCGGTTATTGCTTTTTTGCATTTTTTTATTTCATTAATATTTCTACCACTTACTAATAATTTACTCCAATTTTTTGGCAATAAGTTAGAAATTAATTTTTTTGCAGTATTGTTTGAATAAAATATTTTAATTTTATTATAAATTTCTTTATCCTTGTCTATTCTAATGCAATTAATCATACAATGAAGATTGTTACGTATTTCTGACTCTCTACTTCCTGGAAAAATACCAATATATGTGGTTTTTTCATTATAATTTAATTGTGACGGGGAAAGTGCATCATTATCCGCTAATGGATGCCCAACATAAGTGACATTTTTTGTATACTTATCAAATAATTCTTTTTCAAAAGGAAACACAACAGCTAAGTGATTTACAGCATTGATAATTTTTTTTATTCTTTTTTCTCTCCATGCCCAGACTTGTGGAGCTATATAAAATAAAACTGGTATATTCTTTTCTTTAGCAAATTTTGCAATTTTTAAGTTAAATTCAACATAATCCACCAAGACAATTAAGTCAGGTTTATTATTAATTATGTGCTCATAAGCAATATTTAAAGCTTTCCTTATTTTTCTATATTTAAAGATAACTTCAATTATTCCAACGACAGATATTATTTCTGAGTTAAAAATTATATTTGCCCCAGAATTTTTTAACTCCTGTTGTCCAATTGCTGAAAAATTTATATTTGGATTAAGTTTTTTATGTTCATTTACATAATTGGCAGCGTGTTGGTCTCCTGAAGATTCTCCTGCAATAATAAATATATTTTTTTTTAATTTACTTATAACCATTTATTACTTCGGAGATATATTTAACGGAGTCATTAGTTAACTCTGGGTATATTGGCAGAGATATACATTGTTTGGTTATTTTTTCTACATTATTTAATCTATATTTGTAATTAAATGATTTTAATGCTTTTTGTTTGTATACAGGTAATGGGTAATAAACTCCATATGGTATTTTATATTTTGACAAATATTTCATAAACTTATTTCTATTTTGTACTATCAAAGTAAATTGATTATATACATGACTAGAAACATTTAGCTCATACGGTGTTGTTATTTTATTATTCTTAATTTGAGCTTTATACAGATTAGCAATTTTATTTCTTTTACCGTTAAGTTTCTTTATATTTTTAAGTTTTATCATTAAAATAGATGCCTGTATTTCATCCAACCTAGAATTATAGCCAACATGACTATGAAGGTTCCTTGTTATTCCCCCGTGATTTCTAAGCTGTTTTACCATATGCATGTTTTGATAATTATTTGTTATTATCATGCCACCATCACCTGCGCAACCAAGGTTTTTCGTAGGAAAGAAGCTGAAGCAACCAAAATCTCCAAAAGTTCCAGAATATAATTTATTTTCTTTAGCCCCAAATGATTGAGCACAATCTTCAATTAATTTTAAATTATATTTTTTACATATTTTTTTTATCTCTATAATGTTAGCCATTTGTCCAAATATATGAACAGGCATTACAGCTTTAGTTTTTTTGGTTATAGCATTTATAATTTTTGTATGATCAATATTAAATGTTTGGGGGTTTATATCAACAAAGACAGGTTTAGCGCCAGCAAGAACAATAGTTTCTGCGGTTGCAAAATATGTAAAAGGAGTAGTAATTACCTCGTCACCTCTACCTATGTTTAATGATTTTAATGAAAGTAGCAAAGCATCAGTGCCAGAATTACAAGAAATTGCATATTTTGAACCAACAAATTTAGAAAATTTTGTTTCAAAGTTTTTAACATTATCACCTAGTATATAATTACCAGAAGATAGAACTTTCTTAACATTTCTATTAATTTGGTTACTTAAACTTTTATATTGTTTAGTTAAATCAAATATTTTAATTTTTTTACTCATAATTGTTTTGAGATAATAGAAGCGATTTTTACTGCTTCCATGCCTTGAGTCCCATCAACAAGAGGCTTAGCTTGTTTTAAGCAAGATAATATAAAGTTATTTACCTCATCTTTTAAAGCATCAGATTTTTTATAGCTATATTCATTGAGGTTAAATAATTTATTTCTAGTATTTTTATTTTTTGAGTATTTTTTTATACTTGATATCATAAAATCTACCGAGTAGTATTTTTCCTTTTCAAAAATTCTAATTTTCCTTTCATTTTTTTGACTAATTCTGCTAGCAGTTAAATTAGCAATTATCCCACCCTCAAAATCTATTCTAACATTTGCAATATCTGTTGTCTTAGTTATTATTTTTTTCCCAAATGCAGTTATTTTTTTAACTTTCTTTTTTATCAATGACATTATTATATCTATATCATGAATCATAAGATCAAATATTACATTAACGTCTGTTGATCTAGGGTTAAATTTTGCTAATCTGTGAACTTCAATAAATAAAGGGGATTTAATTTCACTAGTCAATTTTTTCATTACAGGATTAAATCTTTCTAAATGACCAACCTGAAGTATAACTTTATTTTTTTTAGCAATATCAATTAATTTTTTTGCTTCATTGATATTTTTTGTCATAGGTTTTTCTATTAATACATGTTTTTTATTTTCTAAGAAGAATTTAGCAATATTATAATGAGTATTAGTAGGAGTAACTATAGAAACAGCATCAATATCATTTATTATTTTCTTAAAATCTTTTATTTTTGAGATTTTTTTCGGTATGGAAATATCTATACTATCAATTAGTTTATCAACTACCCAAATTACCTCTGATTTTTTATTATTTATGAATTTTTCTAGATGAAATTTTCCAAGATAGCCTATCCCAATAACACCTATTTTTAATTTTTTTCTTAGCATTTTAGAGTAATGATTTGTCTTTTTTGTTATATTTATAATAACTCAATTATATATAGTGGACCATTTATGACAAGCCAAATTTTAGCAGGTGTAGATGAAGTTGGAAGAGGGTGTTTAGCAGGCCCAGTAATATCAGCCGCTATTATACTAAATGAATCAATAGATAGAAGCATATTGAAAGATTCTAAATTATTAACTGAAAAAAAAAGGTCTTTCTTAGCTTCATATATTCTGAATAATTGTATTTCTGTAGGCATTGGCGTGTCACCCAATGATGAAATAGACCAATTAAATATTCATAATGCTACATTATTATCGATGAAAAGGGCTATT